>JAJONK010000378.1 GCA_021323355.1 Deltaproteobacteria bacterium | reverse complement strand
GATGTTGGTAACTGGCGCGGCGGCGTGTGATTACAATAGAGATCATTACAGCGATTATTACCGAGATCGGGATCGCTATGATCGTTACTCAGACCGGGACCGCGATGGGCGCTATGATCGGGAGCGAAACTGGGATTGGCGAAATCGCGATCGCCGCGATTGGGACCGTAATAGATAGCAGCTCAACACACCGCAAGTCTCGGAAAGGTGAGGGCAATGCTTTGAAGTGAAAGATTTAATTTTGTTCTTTCAACCGCTACTGCATTGGCGCTCGATTAGCCGAGCGCCATCCCCACCACCTTCGCCGGATTCTTGGTGCATACCGTATAGAGCTCGTCTTGATTTAAGCCGAAGGCTTCCATGTAACCGCGCACCAGGCGCATCGCTTCGACCGAATCAGGAAAGAGAGGTTCGCCGGCGTCGCTGGACAGCGTGAAATGCTCCGGGCCGACTTCGCGGATGGTGTTGTACATGATCTGCGGGTCGACGCCAAGCAGCGGCGATAGCTCGTCCCATGTGAAGTTGAAGAAGATCCCGATCTTGGAAAGCTCTTTCATCATCTCCGGTGAGACATTGAGAAACGGGCTGTACGGATGATCGATGACGGCGCGCGCGAGACCGACTTTATCGACTTCTTCCGCGAGCTTATAGATTTCCTTGTGCGTTGCGTGGCCAAAGAAAAGCGCCACGTTGCGATCGGCGCAAATGCGAACGATCTCTTTGACGGCCGGCTTCAGTTCGCCTTTCTCATCTAAATTGTAGTGACCGATGGCCACTGCTTTGTCCCACGGAACGGGTCCGTGCCAACCGGCTGCGCTATTGCCGTCGATGAAGCGCTGGTAGGTTCCAACCGTACTCAAGGTGATGGCATGGGTGAACACGGGCAGCCAGATCGCGTTGACGCCCCGATCGATCATTTCGCTGACAATGGCGGAAGTAACTGGCGCCATCTGCCGGCCGCACACGTACGCGGACCAGCATTGAACCGGCTCGACTGCTTCCTTTTCCGCCCATCGGTTGACGTCTTCTTGCACATCACGGACAGCTTTAGCGGGATCATCGCCCGGAATGCTCTTGAATAAAATCCCCTTCATCTCCGCCAGCGATGCGCGCCGGGCCAAGTCATAGGGATTCTGCTGGCCTTCGTGCGCATGGCAATGAATGTCGATGGCATCTTTGACTTTTATATGCGGCGGCCGAACTTCACCGGGTTTATATTGCGTACGCGCCGCGTAAGAGGTCACGCAGCGTTCATGAGTGGGAGTAGAGACGGTATGTGCGCTCATATGTCCTCCTCGAAAGGCCGTGCATGAGTTGTATCAATGACCGGTTGGTTTGCAAAGCGAAAATTCATCACCGACATATGATCTGCTTGACCGTGGACCTGCGTCTAGCTATTTTCGCGCAATCAAAGGCAACGTCTGAAGAGATGGGCGCAGGAGGATAAAACATGAAGTTGCGATCGCTCGCGTTAGTTTATGCAATGGTTGCCGCTGTCGTGATGGACGGCTCAAATGCCCTTGCCGCGGACAAGCTGCCGTTCATCTATACGGCTAGGGTCATGTCCCAAGCCTATCCCTGGATTGCGCAAGAAGCCGGATTGTTCAAAAAGTACGATCTGGAAGTGCCGCTTATCTTCGTTACGGCCGGCGCTCCGGCAGTGGCAACGATACTGGCCGGCGATAGCGAGGTGACGCAGCAAGGAGCGGCGGCTTTGAGCCGCGCCTTCGTTCAGGGCAATCGAGATGTCGTCTTCATCGGCGGCATTAAAAGCATACTCACCCATAGTATTATCGCCAAGCCCGACATCAAGAGGCCGGCGGATTTGAAGGGTAAAAGAATCGGCGTGTCACGGATTGGCAGCAACCCCCATTATTTTGCGGTTCAGGCGTTGCGCCACTTCGGCTTGGAGAGCCGGGACGTTAGTTACATTCAGGCGGGCGGCGCGCCCGAGACATTGGCCGCGCTGCTTGCACAGGGAATCGACGCCGCGGTCTTAACCGTGCCCACCGATGCTCAAGCGCTCAAACTCGGTTATCATTATGTGGTATACGGTCCCGATCTGAATATCGCCTATGCCGCCACTACCTTCAACACGCGCCGTTCTATCATGGCCAAACGGGGACCGGTGATCGGCCGTTTTATGCGCGCCATGGCTGAGGCTGCCAAGATCATGCACACCGACAAAGAGTTCACTTACAAAATCATGGAAAAATACTTGTTCGTGAATGATAGAAAATTACTCGAAGCCAGCTACAACGTCGAGATTAAAGCGCTAGAGCCGCGGCTTGCGCTCAAGCTTGAAGGCTTTCAATCGACTCTGGATGAAATTGCGCCCACCGATCCACGGGCCAAAACCGTGAAGCCGCAAGAGATGGTCGATACGCGTTATCTCGATGAAATGGAAAAAAGCGGATTCTTCGATCAGATCTGGGCTGGCAAGAGGTAGGTATAAACGTCGATTCCGCAGTAGAGAATAACAACGTGTACTGATCAAGGGGCGAGCCCGGAGGAGCAAGCCGCTCTGCGGCATCTCAAATCGCAAATCTCAAATTGGCGAAATTGAGGTCTGGCATCTGAGATCTGAGATTCCGAGCGCAGCGAGGACAGGGGCCGCTACAAGCCTCTGAACCATTGCATTTGCTGTGCGGCTTGCCGCTTGATCGCTGTGTCAATTTGAACTAACGGGTGTCAGGTTATAAGCAAGCGCTGCTCTGACGCAAAAAAACAGCGACCAGGACGTAGTCCGTGGTCGCTGTAACAGCTGTTATTTGGATCTGTTTATTTGTGAATGCTAGGCCTGCTGTACGGCCGTCAGTTTCCAAGCATTCGGACCGACGGGGCGGCTGAATGTCCAGTACTCTTCGAATTGGATAGGCTCAGCGTCACTGCCGGAGACTACCGCGCCGCTGTTTCGATCGACGGTGTAATCGAGAAGATTAGCATTGAGCCGAACCGTGATGAAATCTTGACCCGATTCGGTCCACGCCTCGGTAATCTCGCTGGAACTGAGCGCAATGTTTTCCATGCGGTTCTGTTGGCCGCTCGCGTTTAGCCGGCTCAACTCTTCTTGCCAGCTCTGCATCAGCTCGTTACCGCAAAGTCTGTTCAGGGTGGCGGTGTCCTGCTTGTTCCAGGCGCCCTGAACCTTGAAAAAAGTATCCTGCGCGGTTTTGAGGAACTGATTCGGATCGAAGCTGCGGTCCATCATGGTCAGCGATCTGTAATCAACCTCAATGGCGGGCGCTGTTTCTTGCAGCGGGGCGCTCTGTGGCGCGCCATAACCATAGCTTGGCTGGTAATTGGTGTTGGGTTGATAACTCGTGTTTTGGTATTGCGTCGTGCCGTAGCCGGTTGCGGCTGCTGCCGGACTGCGAAACTTACGGTAGAGGAAATAGCCGATACCCGCTATCAGCAAGATTTCGAACAAGCCGAAGCCGCTGCCGCCCAAGCCGCCGATACCGCCGAAGCCGCCGGCATTAGCCAGACCTGAAAAGAGCATCGAGCCGAGAAAACCTCCAAGGACTGCGGTGCCAAGCCCGCGCATAAAGCCGCCAGATTGAGGCGCGAACTGTCCAGGTTGTTGTGGTGGTGGGGTGGCATCTCTTCGCTGCTGAGCCGGTTGCGCAGGACGCGACGGAGCCTGGTAACTTCTCGAGCCGCGAAATCCACCACTTCGCCCACCGCCGGCGCGCGCGTCAGCATCCATTTCCAAAGCGATCTGCGATATCCCGATAAC
>JAJONK010000377.1 GCA_021323355.1 Deltaproteobacteria bacterium | reverse complement strand
GTCGTCAGGGCTGAATGCCAAGACTTCGCGGAATTTCCGTTCCGCCTCCCCAGTCCGGCCAAGCTGGGCATAAGCCTGACCCAGTATTCGTCGCCAATCATTTCTTCTCCGGCGCAGCCGCAATGCTTCCTCGTAAGAGGCGGCAGCCTTATCCCACATTTGTAGTCGTAAATAGATCTCGCCGAGTTCGGAATGAATCGTGGCCGAGTCTTCGCCCTTGGATTTAGATTTCTCCAAAAATTCTCTAGCCTCTTGAAGTTGGGTTTTGGCGCGGGCTTCATCGGTTTGGGCCTTCGCCTGGGCGGCGATTAACCGCCCCCATGCTAGCAGCACCGCCGGATGCTCGACGTCAATTTCCCGAGCCTGGGAGAACCATTTCTCCGCTTCGGGAATTTCCCCCGAGTGAAGGGCGATATTACCCAGACCCAGGTAAGGCAAAACTTCTTTGGTGCCCATCGCGATGATTTTGCTGTAGACAGCCTTGGCGTCGGGTAGATAGAACTCGTCGCTCATCGCCAGGACTTGAGAGATCGCGTCTTTGTCTCGTTCGAGAGCGGCAAAAGCGGCTTTGGCACCTTCTGTGCTTTTATCCTGATCCAACAATACCTTTGCCTGGAGCAAATAAAATTTCGGATTGTTGGGCTCCAGCTTGATAGCTTGCTCCAACTCGGCCAGCGCCCGATTGCGCGAGATGCTCGCCGCATACGATTCCGCCATATAGTAATGGTGCATGGCCTCGGAAACCTCGGGTGGACGTGATTTGAGCCATGGCGCTTCTATGAGATGCGGCGTCATTAGCTGGCGATTGAGCTCGGTGGTCGGCCGTCGCAAGTTTTTTGGCGCGGAAAATTCCAGTTGCGCTCCGTCATCGGTATTGATGTCGGCGTCCTTAGAGAAAGCCAGAAACCCATCTCGATTCATTCGATAGAATCCCTGAGCAGCATAAACATCGGACAAACCGAGATATTCAAAATCCGATCTTAACATCGGATTGTTGTCATAGATCTTCTTGACTGCGGCGTAATCGAACGGATGCTCCTGCTTGCTGCCGATCAGAAGGAAATCGCTCTCCTTCATCGACCACAATGAAACATGCGGGAACGCCTCGACGAAGGTGCGGAAAACCATGCGAAAGTCGTCCGGCGACATCGAGTAGTTATGAAACCACTGCGCAAAAATACCGTCATCCTTAATCTTGGATTTAATGACCTGATAAAACTCCCGAGTATAGAGGTTGGCAATGCCGGCAATCCATGGATTGGAAGGCTCCGCGGTGATGATGTCGTAATATTTTGGGGTGGCTAAGATATAGTTGCGGCCGTCGGTCGGAATCACCCTCACCCTTTTATCTTCAAGGACGCTGGAATGGCGCGAATGGCGCGCGTTTCGATAGAGGCGATCGACCGCGCCGCGATATTCCCTGTCCTCGGAGAGAGACATGAGCTTTGAGCGTTCGTCATCTTCCATAATGCCTTTGTAGAAAAGACGCTTCTTTTGGTCGTCGTACCAGATCCGACCGGTGGGCGTGTTCGGAAGGGACACCCCCTCGGGAAATTCTTCCACCTCGACGGACGTGCGATCGAAATATTTGCTTGCTTCGATCATCGCCGGTTCGATCTCGATGACTTCGATCTCTTTCACCGTATCAAAAGTTGCAAGCGCCTTGGCCGAGTGACCGCTGCCGAGCCCAATCGTGAGCGCCTGCTCGGCTTTCGGATGAAGCAACATGGGAATGTAGCTGGTCATCAATTGGCTCAGAGCGTCGCCGTACGAGCCGTCGATTTTGCCGTTGGATTTAAAATAAATATAGTCGCTGCCGGAGATTTGATGGACACTGACCGTGGTGGTGAGCCCTTCTCGATAAAACAAAATATCGTCACGTTTCATCTCCTCAATCCGCAACGAATCCGAAGGCAAGCTCTCATAGCGGTCGTTATAGATAGTGACGCCGCTGGTCAGGATGTGCGGATCCCAACGTTGCACTTTGAACGGCACCAGGACCGCCAAAATTAAAACCGCCACGCCCAGCATCGCTCGCGGCAGCGGTGCGAGCTTGAGATCGCTCGCCACCAGCGCGCAACCGATCAGCAGATTCATCACCACTGCAAAAATGATCGCATTCTGCACGCCGATGGTCGGAATCAAGACAAATCCACCTGCAAAGGCGCCCAGCACCGCTCCTACGGTGTTGGCGGCGTACGAGCTACCGACGCCGCTGCCCACCCGGTAAAGACTTTGAGTAAACAGGCGCGCGACTAACGGAAACGTCATGCCCAAAAGAACCGTGGGAACGAACATGACGAGAGCCGATAGAAAGATTTGCAAGTAGAGAAAAACAGTAAACGTATCGCCGAAGCCGTGCAGCAATCTGACAAAGATCAGTGGCAGCCGTTCAAACAGCGGTATCGTGGCGAGCGCTGCTAATCCAACCCACATTTCGATCAGGCCGAAGCTACTCAAGCGAGGTTCCCGCTGGCCTAAGAAGCGGGCATAGATAAATCCGCCTAGGGCAAGCCCGATCAGAAATGTCACCAACATAGTGGTGAATGAGTAAATCGAGCTGCCGATCACCAACGTCAGCGCGCGTGTCCAGGCATTCTCATATACGAGCGAGGCGAAACCGGACAACCCGAAGGAAACCAGGACCACCCAGCCGAGCCACGGCGGCGAATTGTCCGTCACTGGTGTCTCAGGTATCTCGTCTGCGCTGGCGGTGTTGAATTCCAGCGGCTTCTTGTCCCGCAAGCGGTCGACGATGAGAATCAGCGCGGCGATGATCAAATTCAACCCCGCCGCCACATATACCGTTGTACGCATGCCGAACGTTGGAATGAGAAAAAATCCGGCAGCCGCGCAACCGATCACCGCTCCGGTCGTGTTAGTCGCGTAAAGGTCGCCTACCCGGCGACCAAACTGCGAAAAGCTGCGCACATAAAATCGGCTCAGAACCGGCAAAGTTGCGCCCATTAGCAAGGTGGGAAAAACCAGTAGCACAAATGATAGAAAGAAAAGGACTAGGTTGAACAGGAATGGATACGATTCGTTCAATCCGAAAATCGGACCGTAGGCTTTTTGCGCTAAAGCAAACAGCCACGGGACGGCGAAGCCATAAATGCCCACGCCTGCTTCGAGCAGACCATATAGCAAGAAATCGTTTTTACCGCGATCGGCTATCTTGCCAAAGAGATAGCTGCCGATCGCTAATCCTGCCATGAACGCAGACAGAACCGTTGCGATAGCATAGGTCGTATTACCGAAGATCTGCGTCAGCATCCGGGTCCATACCACCTGATAAACGAGGCCGGCGGCGCCGGAAAAGAAGAAACAAAGCAGACCGACCAGAAGGAGCCAGTCTTGTGTCGAACGTTTGGAACTTACGATCATTATTTTCTCCCGGACGAACTCCTACAGAAACAATCCGCAGTGATAGCAAGCCCTTCAAAGACTGTAAAGGGTTGATTGCTTATCAGGAGCGCTAAATAAGACGGTCAAAACATACGTAAATAGAAGCATTGCGCGCTGCTGGTTTCGTTGACTTTTTGATCGATGTTAGATAACCCCAATCAAAAGATCTTCCACGCATTTAGCTCTCATGGTCTAGATTCGGGCATCGATTTTAAGGTCCCCTGGTACTTACTGTCCGTGTCCATACTGTGCTAACTATAATAGTCAGGTAGATAAATTATTCTGGAGGAAAGCAATGGCTAAGGCTGAGAAACGAGACAGCGCTCCGGTCGAATCCGTCA
>JAJONK010000024.1 GCA_021323355.1 Deltaproteobacteria bacterium | reverse complement strand
TATGTTAAGGAGCACGGCGATCCGCGGACGAAACCATCTCACCCATTCGAGCTGAAAGCTGCTGACCTCCACAACTGCCCAATCCCAGTTATCCGGTCCGCATCCGATCAGGGGCATGCCGAGATTGCCACCCATGAAAGTTTTTGTTCCATTTGCTTTAAGAATCTCGCCGATCAATGTCGTCGTGGTGCTCTTCCCATTGGTCCCGGTGATGGCGATCAGAGGCAGCGAAAAATAGCGATAAGCCAGTTCGATCTCGCTGATGATTTCGACGCCGCGCTGGCCGGCCTCCTGGAGAAGCAGATTGTTCGTCGGCACACCGGGGCTCGGCACAACTATGTCAACACCTTCGAGCCAATTTAGATCCTCGCCGCCGAGATGGTATTGAATCGGCAAACCCGCAAGCGCGTTCAACTCGGCCTGCAGATCAGCCGTCGGTCGAAGATCGCTAACCAGCACGATGGCCCCTTGCTGCGCGAGAAACTGCGCTGTTTCCCGGCCGGTGCGAGCCAGGCCCAACACCATGACTTTCTTGCCCCTGAGATCCATTTTCCGATACCATTTTACCGGAGCTTGAGCGTGCTAAGGCCGATCACGGCGCAGATAAACGCGATAATCCAAAACCGCACGATGATTTGCGGCTCCTTCCAACCCTTGAGCTCATAATGGTGATGAATCGGCGCCATCAGAAAGACTCGCTTGCGCCTGAGCTTGTAGGAGGCAACCTGGAAGATGACGGAGAGCGCCTCGGCAACGAATACGCCGCCCACGATAACCAACAGAATCTCGTTCTTGGTCATCACGGCAACCGCTCCGAGAGCCGCTCCAAGCGCCAACGAGCCCACGTCACCCATGAACATTTGCGCGGGATAGGCGTTGTACCAGAGAAATCCCAACCCTGCGGCGACCACTGCGGCGCAAAATACGCTCAATTCACCCACACCAGCGACGTAAGGAATCTGCAGATACTCGGCCAATTTCATATGTCCGGTAACATAGGCGATGACGGCATAGGTGCCGGCGGCGACCATCACCGGTCCAATCGCCAAACCGTCAAGCCCGTCAGTGAGATTAACGGCATTAGAAGCGCCGACGATCACAAACATTGCGAAGGGCACATAGAGCACGCCCAGATCCGGACGAAAATTTTTGATAAAAGGAAGGCTGATCTCGGTGCTGAACTTAGGCATATAGTAAAGCGCCAGAGCGACGACAAAGGCCATCACGAATTGACCCAGTAATTTCGCCCGAGGCGGCAATCCCTTGCTGCTCCTGCGAGTAAGCTTCAGGTAGTCATCGACGAATCCCACCAGTCCCGCGCCCACAGTCGCGAGCAGCGCAAGCAACACATAGCGATTGCCGATGTCTCCCAACAGAAGAGTTGAAAAGGTTAGCGCCAGGAGTATCAGCGCTCCGCCCATCGTCGGCGTTCCCGCTTTGAGCGCGTGAGAGGCCGGCCCGTCATCCCGGATCTGCTGCCCGATATGCTTTTGTGTTAGCGCTCGAATCAATCGCGGTCCCAAAAGAAAAGATACAAGCAATGCCACCAGCGCAGCCATCGCTGCCCGGAAAGTTATGTAGCGAAAAACATTGAAGCCGGAATAAGTCGTGTGCAAGGGGAACAGCAAGTAGTACAGCAATATCAATCTAACCTTTCAGCTCCGACAAGACTGTTTCCATCTTCATACCTCGCGAACCCTTGATCAAAAGCCAATCGCCTTTCTTCAAGTGATCGCGCAACCGCCGGCCGATGTCGCTGTGACTTTCACCGACGATAACTTGATCCGACTTCATGCCGGCGCGCAGCGCGCCTTTTCTGACGTCCGGCGCCCGCTCCCCTAAAAGATAGGCGCGGTCCAGTCCGGCGCGCGCCAGTTGATTGCCAAGACGCAGATGCTCCCGTTGGCTTTGTTTGCCGAGCTCAAACATGTCGCCAAGCACGGCGATCCGTTCGCCGCAGGAGTTCATTTGGGCCAACGTTTTGATGGCGGCGATCATCGATGCCGGGTTGGCGTTGTAGGCATCGTTGATAATCCCGATGCCCCGCCATCTCTCTATCTGCATCCGCATGCTGTAAGGCTTAACGCTTTCCAAACCGCGCCGAATCGCCGGCAGCGGTGTGCCTAAGCTGTAGGCCATGGCGGCGGCACCAAGTGCATTAGCGATATTATGCTGGCCGACGAAATTAAGACGAACGTGCGCCCGCTGATGCCCAGCGCGCAGGGTAAATCGCATTGCCCCTGAAGCCAGCAATGAACCGGACTCCGCGCTGATCTGACCTCCCTCACCGTAAGTGACTTTGTTGCCGCTGAATCTTTCACCCAGGCGCCGCACCCGCGGATCATCGAGGTTAACGACGATGGTGCCCCCCGCGCGCATACCGCTGAACAAGGCGCCCTTTTCCTTCGCGACTCCGGCCAAACTATTCAGCCCTTCCAAATGGGCCGGCGCCACCGAGGTAATGATCGCCAGATCGGCCGCCGCGATCTCAGCCAACCGGCCGATCTCGCCGGGCCGATTGGTTCCCATTTCCACAACCACCACCCGGTGCCTCTTACGAAGCCGCAGCAAGGTCAAGGGCAAGCCCACCAGGTTGTTGAAATTGCCTTCGGTTTTTAGCACCCTTCCCGCGAGCGGCTGGCGGTCCAGAGAAGCGCGCTGCAAAATCGCCGCTAACATTTCCTTGGTTGTGGTCTTTCCGTTGGACCCGGTAATCGCCAGCACCTTCGGCCCGTATTGCTCGCGGCGGAAGTGGGCCAGGTCTCCCAAGGCTCGAAGCGTATCGGGCACTTTGACGGCGGTAACACTCCTGAGATCGGCAGGGCGCAGAGGTTGGTGAACCACCAGACACCCGGCTCCCCGGCTGATCGCGTCTTTGACGAAACGATGCCCATCGAATCTCTCGCCCTTGAGCGCGACAAAAACAGAACCTGTTTTCACTTTATTGGAATCCGTAACGATTTCATCGAACCGCCTGGCTCTCGGTCGACCTTCCGACTTACCACCGGTAGCTGTGAGAATTTCATCTAACGTCCATGACATATTCAAGTCTGGAGGACGCTCGCCTGGCAATCCAAGATTTCCCGAGCGACCTCGCGGTCATCAAAGTGGATCTTCTCCTTACCCAAGATCTGATAATCCTCATGCCCCTTCCCGGCAATCACCACAACATCACCCGGTTGGGCCCAGCTCAATGCGAGGCCAATCGCTTTGCGCCGGTCCGCCTCGACTGCGTATCCGTGAACACCGTGGACGCTTGCCGCTCGAGCTTCAAGTTTCGAGATTCCGGCTTTCTGCATACCCACCTCGATGTCCTGGAGAATACGCACGGGATCCTCTGAACGGGGATTGTCGGAAGTCAAAACGACCACATCGCTGAGACGCGCGGCAATTTCGCCCATCAACGGCCGTTTGCCGCGGTCGCGGTCGCCGCCGCAACCAAAAACCGTCACAACTTTGGCATCGGTCAGCGGCCGGACTGCGCCGAGAGTTTTCTCCAATGCATCCGGCGTGTGAGCGTAGTCCACCAGAACAAGAACCCCGCATGAGTTCTCGACCCGTTGCAAGCGGCCGGGAACGCATCCGAGTTTTCTGATGCCGTCGACAATCGCCGTCACTGGGATTCTCAACGCAAATCCAACACCAACGGCGGCAAGAATGTTATCCAAGTTTGCCGAGCCGATCAGCTCCGATGAAAATTCGATCACTCGATCTTTGACCTTGATTTTTCCACGCTGACCGCTGACATCGTGATGCACTTGCAGCGGTTTGATATCCCATTCTTCTCCAGAGCCATAACTCCAGGTCGTTACACCGGCGCGTTGCGCTTTACTCAGAAGCTCGCGTCCTCTGGCATCATCGCCGTTGACGACGGCTGCTTTGGCTGATTTAGCGCTCGCTGGTAGGTAATCGGTAAACAACCTGCTCTTGGCGAGGAAATAATCATCCATGTTCTTATGATAGTCCAGATGATCGCGTGAAAGATTGGTGAAGACACCGACATCAAAGTCAACCCCACGAACTCGCTCCTGAACCAACGCATGGGACGAAACTTCCATGACCATCGACCGCGCACCGTCTTGCGTCATTTCGGCCATCAGCGCATGAAGGTCTAGAGATTCTGGTGTCGTATGATGCGCAGGCATTTCTTTGCCGCCATACCGATAGTTGATGGTCCCGATCACTCCCGGCTCCAGGCCGGCTGAAGCAAATATGGATTCGATCAGGTAGGTGGTCGTCGTCTTCCCGTTAGTCCCGGTAACCCCGACAATTTTAAGGCGGCGCCCAGGCTGCGCATAAAAATGGGCGGCCCATAAACCCATGGTCGCCCTCACGTCGTGAACGCGAACGAACGTCACTCCCGGGCGCACATTGGCTGTATCGGGAACAACGGCTGCAATGGCACCGCGTTCGATGGCTTGATTTACAAATTGATGGCCATTCGCCTGCTCGCCCGGCACGGCGAAAAACACATCCCCTTTGGTCACCCGCCGGGAGTCATAAACCAGACCAGCTACTTCTTGATCAAGATCTCCTTCGGCTTGCTCGAGCTTCTGAAGCGTCAGAAAATCCTTGAGACGCATCTCGAATCATCCTTGCAGATTCAACACCAGCATGCCGTTTTCATCCCAGCGCCCCCCCGGGCCTGGTGACTGCTTGACCACATAGCCATTGCCATGGATTTTTACTTTGAGATTTAGATCACGCGCTTTCTCCACGGCTTCACGCAAGCTAAGACCAACAAAATCCGGGGTTGCTCCAGTATCGAAGGCAGCCTGGCTACTCCTCTTCGGCGCGCGCCGTAGCGGAATATCCGCTTCAGCCACCGGACCGGCGATCGGTTCAGCTGTCTGGGCGGCTACACCAAAATGGCGCAAGGCGCCGCGGGCGATATTTTGGAAGACCGGCGCGGCTACAACACCACCATAGACGTTACTTTGCGGTTCATCGACGAGCACCATCAATACCAAACGAGGTTCGTCCGCGGGAACGAAACCGACGAATGATGCGACACGCTTTTTGGCGTCATAGCCGCCATTTACCAGATCGACTTTTTGCGCTGTGCCCGTCTTACCGGCAACATCGAACCCTTCCACTTTTGCCATCTTCCCGGTGCCGCCCTCGGTGGTAACATCTTGAAGCATGGAGGCGAGCAAGCGGGCGGTTCTCTCTGAAACCACACGGCGAACCACATGAGGCTGATTTTCTACCAGGACTTCGCCTTTTGGACTCAGAGCGCGCCGGACCACATAGGGCCGCATTAGAAAGCCGCCATTAGCAATCGCCGCATAAGCCATCACCATTTGCAGCGGCGTCGCCGACAATCCCTGACCGAACGCATGAGTCGCCAAGTCTATCCCAGACCACGTTTCCGGGCGACGCAGTAATCCTGGAGCTTCCCCGGGCATATCGATGCCGCTCACTTGACCAAAACCAAATTTCTCGATGTATTTGAAGAACCGATCTTTTTTCAATTTGTCGGCAACTTTGGAAAAACCGATATTGCTCGATACCTGAAGGATCTTGGAGAATGGCAGCCAGCCATGCGGATGGGTATCGTGAATGATTCTGCCGGCGTAACTGAATTTGCCGTATTCACAGAAAAACAAATCCTCTTTCTCGACGATTCCCTCTTCGAGAGCGGCTGCTGCGACGATTGTTTTGAACGTGGAACCTGGTTCAAAGCTATCCGTCACCGCGCGATTGCGCCGCTGCTCAGGGGAGGCGGCCGAATAATTGTTAGGATTGAACGTCGGATAGTTGGCCAATGCCAAAATTTCACCGGTGCGTGGCTCAACCGCAATCGCAACGCCCGCCTTTGCGCGGTATTTGTCGATGGAAGCTTCAAGTTCTTTTTCGGCCAGATGCTGAATGGACGTGTCGAGGGTTAGATGAATATCACCGCCGGCGGGGATTTGAAGTCCTTCGACGCCCTCCACGAGCACACGGCGGCCCAAAGCATCGCGCTCGGACACAGAGGAGCCCGTTTCCCCACGAATGTACTCATTGTAGCGCAGCTCCAAACCTTCGAGTCCTTCGGAATCACGGCCGACGAAACCGATCACCTGCCCGGCAAGCTGACCCTGCGGATAGTAGCGATGCGGTTCGTGAAACATGCCTACGCCTTCGATTTTGAGATTCTGAATCTGACCCGCTTCATCGGGGGAAATCTGTCGCTTGATCCAGACAAAAGGCTTGGCAGAGGTGAGCCTCTCTTTTATCTCCGACGAACTGATTTTTAGAACTCGCGCTAAATCACGGGCGCTCTTGGCAGCGTCTTGAATGCGCCGGGGCCGCGCGTAAACCGACTGCGCCTCAAGACTCAAGGCCAGCGCTTCGCCGCCCCTGTCGAACACCCCGCCTCGCTTCGGCAGCACGGTCCATTCTTTCAGATGTTGCCGCTGCCCCAAGCGCATGAGCCGATCGCCCTGCAGCGCTTGCAAATAAAATGCGCGCCCGCCGACCACCAGGAAGATTGTCAGGAAGAGAATCTTGGCAACGGTCAAACGCACATGGCTGGTCTGCAGAGCTCGTTTCATGGCAATACGAGAACCTGACCCTTCTCGGGCGGCATCAAGCCCAGTCTTCGGCGCGCCATCGCTTCCAAACGGTCCGGGGAGGTCAAACTGGCAAGTTCAACCTTCAACTCTCGGTTCTCTTGTTCAAGCCGGCCCTGCAGTTTTGTGGTGGTTGAAAGCACATAACCCATATGGACTACCTGTAAACGCAACCAGACATGAACCAATCCTAAAATGAACAAACAACAGCCCAGAGCGCAGAGAGCAACAAGGTGCTGGTGGCCTTTGCGCTTTGGTGCCCGGTTAGGCTGTTTCGCTTTCACCGGCCTAACCGCGCGGCGTGAGTTTACATCAACGGCAGCGGCTGTTTTTGTTCTCATAGTCGCACTACCGCGCGCAGCTTCGCCGCACGCGCCCTAGGGTTAGCCCTGACTTCTTCAGCCGATGCGATGATCGGTTTGCGGGTTAATCTTTGCGCCTTCTGACTCCAGCCGCATTCGCACTTGAGAGTTCTGGGCGGGCAAATACATTTTTCGCTCCATTTGCGAAAGGCTGTTTTGACCAGTCGATCTTCCAATGAATGAAACGAAATAATCACCATACGGCCGCCAGGCTGGAGCAATTCATAGCCGTATTCCAAAAACCGCTTGAGAGTTTCCAGTTCGCGGTTGACCGCAATTCTTAGCGCCTGAAACGTCTGCGTTGCCGGATGATGAGCACGGCTCCGCTTTCCTCTGATTCGAACGATGAGCTCCGCCAGATCAATCGTGGTCTCGATGACGCGATCTTTCCGCTCCGTCGCGATCGCGGCGGCGATGCGACGCGCTCTGGGCTCTTCGCCATAATCGCTGATAATTTTGGCTATCTCCGCCTCGGGAAAAGAGTTTACGATTTCGAGCGCTGTCAATTTCTGGCGACGGTCCATGCGCATGTCCAATGGAGCGCTCGCTTGAAAGCTAAAGCCTCTTTCCGCGGCATCGAACTGATGCGATGAGACACCTAAATCCAAGAGCACACCATCCACTCGACTCCAGTTTATAGCCGCCAGAATATCTTTCGCCTGATCAAAATTTGCCCGGCGAAGTGTCAGCCGCTCCCCGAAGCGACTCAGTCGCTGACCTGCTGCCGTCACCGCATCCTCATCCCAATCCAGCCCTAAGACTCGGCCATCGGGACTGCTACGGAGAAGTATCTCCTCTGCGTGCCCACCTCCTCCCAAGGTTCCATCAAGATAACGCTCTCCTGATCTGGGCTTGAGCAGCCCCATCGATTCCTGAATCAGAACCGAAGTGTGGGCAAAGTTCATTAATGACTAGTGCCGTCCCCCTCCCAATCGTCATCGAAGCTTTCGATCGCGTCTTCAAGAGAGGTATAATCTTCGAAGAAGCGGTCCATGCCGACAACCTTGAAGATATCGCGGAGAAACGGACTCATGCCGGCGAGCTTAAGATCGCCATTTAGATTTCTGAGCAGTTTCAAACGCTCGAGCAACACGCCGATACTTAAATAATTGATGTGATCGACTGCCCGGAGATTAAGAACCACCTTCAAGCGGTCTTTTTCGATCAATCCGCCGATAACGTTTTTGATGCGGATCATTTCACGAAAATCGATATCGCCGGAAACGTCGATCACGGAAATATCCTGAATGTTATTTTGCGGTAGCATTTCTTATCTCCTTTCATCCAACCACGGCGATGAATCCGCGCCACCCTTCTCACAAGCCCAGATCGCCGAGAAAATCAGGATCTTGCATCAATTTGCCTTCCGCATCGGCGAAGAACTGCTTCCAAGTTTCTTGGTCCCAGACACGGAATTTTTCGAGAGCCGAAACCAGAACAACGTCGCGCTTGAGGTCGGCATACTTCCTCAACGAAGGAGGGATGAGAATACGTCCCTGTTTGTCCAACAGGCACTCACACGCCCCGCCCAAGTAGAAGTTTTGAAACAACACCATACGGCGTTCGAACTTTGGTCGCTGGCTGATCTGCTGTTCGAGCCGTAGCCATTCGTCGATGGGATAAACATCGAGACAACGCAAACCATCGACGACGAAGTTCGTCATGATGATCCGCTCATCGCCCTTTCCGAGCAAAATGTCGCGAAATTTCGACGGAATACTTAACCGCCCCTTGCCGTCAAGAGTGTGCTCAAAGCTGCCACGAAACATATAAAAGTCGGCTATAGAACTGATTTATGGGAGATTATCCCACTTTCTCCCACCACAGCGCCACTTATAACTTCACGAGTACGCACTGTCAATAAATTTGTTAGATTTTCCGCGCTTTTTAAAAGTTTTATCCGTCCTCGGCGGATCGACCGGAAAGTTACGAGACCGCTCGAAACGATACTATCGCGCGACTAAGGCTTTGGAAGGAATTTGACAGACCTTGAAGTGGGATGACGGCCCAAATTAGGCTTATTAACCGGCAGGAAACAGATCCTGAGGACAATCGCCTCGGGGCAGTACAGGAGAGAAAACTAAGCTAGGCTAAAGTGGATCGTAAGCCGGATTCTGTAATGGCTCTCAAAAAGAGCCACAGCGATCATTCATCTTGCCCCAGGATTGCTCCTGGGATCGAGCGACCTTACCCGAGGGCTATGGGCGGACCACCCTACCCTCCTATTTGGTCTTGCTCCAGGTGGGGTTTGCCATGCGTTCATCATCACTGATGAACCGGTGAGCTCTTACCTCGCCTTTTCAACCTTACCTGCCATGAGGACAGGCGGTACATTTTCTGTGGTACTTTCCCCCGATCACTCGGAGCCGCCGTTAACGGCCACCTCGTCCTGTGGAGTCCGGACTTTCCTCTCCTTAGATTCAGAATCGTGAGGAGCGATCGCTTAATCCACTTTAGCCCGTCTGAAAATCTGTGATCGACGTCTGCTTAGCAGCCGATCGGCTATTTTGTTCCCTTCACGTATACCTGAACGATGCGATAACGTCGAGCCGACGAAAACCATGGATAGCTTTGGCGCAAGGACTGTCAGCGCCTCATGTTAACCCGCTAAAGCAGGAAAGACACCATACTGCGATGCCCTTCAGAGTTTTTCTTGGACTTACTGGGCACAAAGTTGAGCGCCATTCGGAACGGTTTATTTCCCGGATGCGTTTTCCTAATTGCGAGGGAGAGCGGCTTGGTCCTAAATTGACTGACATCAGCAGGGTAGATCGCAGCATCGCCTAGCGGGGTTCCTGGCCGCTCGGTCGGTCCAGAAGCCAATGATCTATGGTTTAACGATTGATTAACCGAATCCTGAAACACTAATGTGTTTCAGCTGGAGCAGCCAGACACATAACCATGTCATCTGTACCGGCCAGTGGAAATCGAGAGGGCGAAATTTCGGTAAGTTAAGTTTATCTAGGCCGTTTTTTCTTGCCCTTCCGGAGCCTTGTAGTGCAGGATTCGCTGGCAGCTGGGACAGAGATTTAACTTTTCGCTGCGAATGATCTCGTTCCAGAGCTGCGGCGGGATGTTCATATAACAACCTTGGCAAATACCGGCAGCAACTTCCACCACCGCACTGCCCCCGCGACGTGAAAAAATCAACTCATAACGGGACATGAGACTAGCGTCGATTTCTTGGGCGATGCGCTGCCGGCCGATGGAGGCTTTGTCCACCGCCTGCTCAATCCCGGCGATTTGCGCTTGCAAACCTTCCTGTTTTTGTTGCCAATCCTGCTGCGCTGCAAGGAGCGTTTCTTGTTTAGCTTTGATCTCTCCCTTTAAGCCATCGATCTCTACCATTATGTTGAGCAGTTCTTCTTCGGCCTCACTATTTGTCTGCCGGATCTGATCGATCTCCCGCTGTAAGGCCTGCAGCTCTTTAACGTTCTTGATGCGATTCATCCGCATCCGCTTGTCGGTTGCCTTTTGGCTTTCGTCATGCAGCAGTTTATCTTTTTCCAGGCGAAGCTTTTCCTTTACCGCGCAGGCGGCGGTCAGCGCTTCAATTTCCTGTTTTCTCTCTTGGATGAGTCGCTGTTTTTCCTGGAGCTCGCCTAGCAGCCCTTGTTTAACGGCGGCATGTTCTCTTATTTCTCGATCTATAATCTGTAGTGCAGCCAAAACCTCAATTTGTGCGCGCAACTTCTTCTCCCCCAGTCAAGAAAAAAAAATGCACCCGGGTGGGTGCAGTAGTTTAAAAATGCCTGTCTGTAATATGTACGTCTTGAAGGCGTGTGATTCTCAATCCTCGTACTCCACCATATTTTGTATATCCATTTTTTAACGTTGTCAAAGCAAGTTTAGCGTTGCCTGTCGGGATCGGCTCCATGCGCCGGGACAGCTTTATGTCCTCACGATGGGAGGCCCATCTTCCCGGGATTCATGATGTTATTGGGATCGAGCATCTTCTTAATGCTGCTCATGACTTCTAACCCATAACCGTGCTCTTTTGACATAAACGGCGCAAGTTTGACTCCCACACCATGAGTGTACTCCATGGAACCGCTCATGTCTTGTGCTAGCCCGAGCAGTTCATCGACCGTTTGTTGCAGCGCCATCTGCGCCTGATTTTCACCGTGATCTTCAATGCCGAGGCGCATCGAAAACAGCTCCGGCTGAATCCACAGGCCGCTCTCATGAAGGTCTACTCCGTGCTGCTCAATGATTACCATGGCCGCGCGTCTGAACGCTAGCACCTTTGAAGCGGGAAGCGCTACATGAATCCAGTCCCGATAAATGCCATCTCGCCCGA
The DNA here is from genome assembly GCA_021323355.1 of Deltaproteobacteria bacterium. GTDB lineage: Bacteria > Desulfobacterota > Binatia > UBA9968 > UBA9968 > WHTF01. The sequence goes on along the minus strand of JAJONK010000024.1, from coordinate 2,501 downwards.
GATTGCGCCGCTGCGAGCGATTAGCCAAAAAGCGCCGCGCTATAGCATGGCGATTGTGCCAGAACGTTTCCGCCTCAACTGTTGGTAAATGTTTGCCGCCGTTTCGCAACAAGACATCCGTAGCTAATCGGTCTTCCGCTGCAACGATCTCGACAGCTCCTTCGAAACCCAGATAAAGCACTGCTCCTTGCTCATTTTTTTCATCATCATCGCCAAAGTCCAGCAGCGCAGGCTGCAAGCCTGCGGCGAAGAGCTTTTGAATAGCGTCAAATCCCGATTCGAACGATTCGAAAAACAACGCCCGAAGGACACGCTTCTCCGGCTTTGGAAAGATCCTCAACGTCGCCTCTGTGACGATACCGAAGCAACCCTCTCCGCCGACCAACAGAAGACGCAGATCGGGTCCGGTCGAAGATCTGGGCACGGCCCGCTTACGCAAAATTTCTCCATTGGCCATGACCGCTTCCAAGCCTAGAACCTGCTCGCCCATCGAACCATAAACGCCTGCTCTGTAACCGACGCTATTGGTCGAGATTGCGCCGCCTACAGTGGCAACCGGCAAGGTCCACGGATCATGGCCGAGAATGAAATTCTGCTCGTTCAATCGTTGCTCCAATGCCTCCAGCACGATTCCCGCCTGTACTCGTGCAGAACGCGCTTCGATGTCAATTTCAATAGTTTGGTTCATTCTTCGTAAATCGAGGACAATTCCAGGCTTAACTGATAGCGCAGCCCCCATGAGCCCTGAGCCGCCGCCGTATGGGATAATGGATATCTTCAGCTCATTGGCCAACAGAACTATCCGCCTAACTTCATTCACCGAACCCGGAAAAACTGCGCAGGCGGGCGAGTTGATATCGATCGATCTGAGCGGATGGACGCGCCCTTCGCTCAAAGCATCCCACGATAAGGTATTTAAAAGTGCCGGATCGGTTGTAATCGATTGAGCAGAGGTGATCGAGGCGAGCCTTTCTACCAGAGTCTTCATCGTCTTAGCTGGGCTGAATATAGCCGGATCGATGATCCTGGGAAAGCTCCACAAACCCGGTCGACGAAATTGTCGGACCTCAGCTAAGGGAGAATCTATTATTAACCTAGTAAAGCGACCACAGGCCTTCGAATACGCACGTGTCTACATTTGAAGGGCAAATCGCCGCAGCGTGTTCAAGAGGGAACTTATGAGTTCCACCCAGGTGATCGAGCAACCCGACGCGGCTGATAAACCCGGCATCGTGCTCGAGACAAAAGAAGGACGCATTCACAACAGCTGGCGCGGGCACGAAATAGTAGGGCGAATAGTAGTAGGTCGGTGACGGCACGACAATTATGCGCGACGGGCGACGACGCTGAAAACCCGGGATGCGCTGATGCGTATCTCTCTCGTTAGAATCGTTTCGTCGGTTCGAGCTGGCAACGCCTTGCGCCTGCCGTGAGACATCGAAACGGCTCAATCCCCTCGCTCCCGAGGCGATCGCCCACGGGGCAGAACCCATCAAGGAGGCAACAATTAAAAAAACTATGCTGATTCGAACCATCGTGACCGCGCCAAAGAAGGGCATGAGACCATTGTAACAAACCTCAAGCGGATTTCATCCCTGCCTGAATGGGGCTAAACGATCTTCTTTATCGTTCTCGAACGAACGCGCGCGTGACACTACGGACCAGCGCGCGACACAAGCTTTTGCCGCGAATCATTGAACATCATTGCCGCTGCAGATAAGGTCGCCGTTTAATTTCATGTTAGCAATTCTTTTAGCCCTGTTCGGCTCATTCTGGTTTGCCGTTTCCATGATCTTTATCAATCGCGGCATCCTGGCAGTGGACTATTTCAAAGGACTGCTCGCTAATCTCGGCGTGAACGCCCTATGTCTCTGCATTTACCTGTCATTCTCCTCCGATCGGATCGACCTCTGGGCTCCTGCCAATCTCATATTCGTGATTATCGGAATTTTCGTTCCGGGCGTAGCGCGTTTTTTTATTTTCAAAGGGATGGAGCGGCTCGGTGCGCCCATTTCCGCATGCCTCACAAACAGCACACCTTTGTTTGCCATCGCCTTTGCCGTCTTCTTTCTTGGCGAGCGCCCGACGGTTACCAACCTGCTGGGCGCCTTTTTCATCGTTGCAGGAATCGTTTCCCTCTCCTGGCGCGGCACCGCCAAAACGTGGCGCACTGCCGACCTACTTTTTCCATTAGCCGCGGCTTTTCTTTTTGCCGGAAGGGACAACCTCGTCCGCGTTGGCGTTCTCCAGATTGGTTCGCCAATCACCGCGGCGGCGATTGCATCCGTGGTGTCGCTAGTGACCATGGCGCTGTTCTACGCGGTTTTCGCCGAGCATAAACCGCTGGGCGCACTCGGGCGGCGCGGCCTTGGTTTTTTTGCTGTCTCGGGCTTCATGAATTTCCTGTCGTATGTGTTCATCTATACCGCGCTCAGCATGGAACGAGTATCGCTCATCTCGCCACTGGTAAACGCCTCGTCGCTGTTCGTCCTGCCTCTCTC
>JAJONK010000376.1 GCA_021323355.1 Deltaproteobacteria bacterium | reverse complement strand
CGTGAGGGGCAGCAGCATGGCGATGGTCGCAGTCGGTCCGAGACCTGGTAACACGCCGATCAGGGTCCCGAGAAAGACACCGATTAAGCAGTAAAACAGATTGGCGAGGGTAAGGGCGGTTTGAAACCCGAGAGTGATATTATTGACGAGGTCCATAGGGATACTTCTGTTTAGCAATGACGGCGCATCAACCCCCTAACCACGGCCCGATAAGTGGCAGCGGCACACCCAACCCCTTGATGAACACGAGAGAGCAAAACATCGTAAGTCCGGCCGCCAACGCAATCGTCGGCCCCCAACGAAATTGGCGGCTGGCCAAGGCGCTGATGATCACGAGGAGCGGCAAGGCAACAATCAACCCCGCTTCTCGAACGATAAAGCCAAATAGGAACACCGAAAATACGACAAGCAAGAGCCCTTTGATGGCGAAGGCGCCGATCGCGGTTCCCGGTACAATAAACGAGCGAATCAGAGCGACCGCCCCAACAATCATCAATAGGATTCCCAGGAGGGTAGGAAAATAAGCCGGGCCCATTCTTACGGCGCTACCCATGCCATAGTCGCGTGCAATCAGGACCGCGCTCAAACCGATTAAAGCGTAAATCGCGCCGGTCCAAAAATCTCTGGTGCTGCGGATCATGAGAAGTCGCCTGGTGGTCGCAAAAAGCCTCTTGGTGCGCAATGATCAAGCCGCCTTCTACAACAATATGTCAAGAAAAAAAAGGCCGGGCATATGCCCGGCCTCTTCTTATTCTTATGATTAGCTCCCGTTAGTCTGCGTACACGCCGGCTTTCTTGATAACCGGACCCCATCTGTCGATTTCGGATTTAAGGTGTTTGCGCAATGCTTCCGGCGTGGCGCGGTCCTCACTGACAGGTTCCGTCCCCAAGTCACCGAAGCGCTGTTTAACCGTCGGGTCTTTTAATGCGGCCTGGAGAGCTTTCGTTAAGGTATCGATAACCGGTTTGGGCGTGCCCTTGGGCGCATAGAGAGCATGCCAGATCGAAACCTCAAAATCCTTTAGCCCAGCCTCATCCATGGTCGGTACATTGGGTAGAGAAGGCACCCGCTTTTTGGTCGTCACACCATATACTTTGATCTTTTCCGCCTTGATCTGGCTGGTCGTATTGGTCGTCTGGTCGCACATGAAGTCCACCTGACCGCCAAGAAGATCGTTCATCGCCGGCCCCGTACCGCTATAAGGAATCGTCGTAACTTCTGTCTGGATCGCGCTCATGAAGATCATACCGCACAGATGCGAGGCCGCACCCACGCCGGCATTCGCGTAATTAACCTTGTTCTTGTTGGCTTTCACATAGGCGATTAGCTCCTTGAGATCTTTGGCGGGAAAATCCTTCTTAGCCACAAGAGTCATCGGCACCTCATTGATCAAGCCAATGGGTTCGAAATCAGTGAGCGGGTTGTAAGCCAGCTTGCGGTACAGGGCCGGCGCAGTCGACATGCCGATGTGATGTATCAAAATGGTGTACCCGTCGGGCGTTGCCTTAGCTACCCTGTTCGCGGCGATCGTCCCTCCGGCGCCACCGACATTCTCGACGATGATTTGCTGCTTCAGCGTCTTGGTCATTGGCCCGCCCAGCAACCTGGCCACAGTGTCGGTCGGTCCCCCCGCAGTAAACGGTACGATCATGGTGACGACCTTAGTGGGATAATTTTGCGCATTTGCCGACGATAGCGCGACAAAAAGAAAGCTGATGATTAGCACAAACAGTTTCTTCTCCATTTTGATCCTCCCTTTCTTGCACTCAGTCAATAGATCCCTGGACCGATAGTTTAATGATAGCAAATTATCCGGCCTTTGCACTTCACGGCGTGGCCTCTTCTTTTAGACGACTGGCAGATCGAAACCATCGTATCACAGGTTATTGGAAGCTACGGATTGGAACGATTCGGCACAGGGTCAATCGAGCACACAATCCGAAACAAACGGACCTTGACCTTGTTGTTGCAATCAATATATACGTTGCACGCTGGGCCTGTTGAATGGCTCGGTAAAAAAAAATTCCGCAAAGGAGAGCTTATGGCCGAGAAGATAAGAGAACTGCTGCGCGAATATCAGCAAGGTAAATTGTCGCGGCGCGAATTCATGCGTCAAGCGATTATCGCCACTGGGAGTCTGGCCGCGGCAAACAGCTTGCTGGCCAGCCTTCTCCCTTCCGCTGCAGTTGCAGCCCAAGTACCGTCCAACGATCCCGATATCCTCACCCACAACGTCCAATACGATGGCAAAGTCGGGCCAATCTTCGCTTATCTTGTCCGACCGGTTAAAGCCGGTAAATACCCGGCAGTCATAGTCGTTCATGAAAACGCGGGGCTAACCGACCACATTCGCGATGTAGCTCGACGCTTCGCCAAAGAAGGCTATGTAGCTTTAGCCCCCGACTACCTGTCGCGTCACGGCGGCACGCCTAAGGCCAACCCCAAGGGAGCCGGATTGTCGAATATCCGTGAACTAGCGCCATGGCAAAACGTTGCGGAAGATACTCAAGCAGGAGTTCAATATCTGCGCGTCCTTCCCGACGTCCGCGGCGATCGGGTCGGCATGGTAGGTTTTTGCTGGGGCGGGGAAGTGACGTTTGCGACCGTTACTCAGGTTCCGGCGCTCAGGGCGGCGGTGGTTTATTATGGCCGAAGTCCGGAACCGGATCGGCTGCAAAGCATAAAAACCCCGATTATGGCCCACTACGGTGAAAAGGATCCCGGCGTTAACAAGAGCATTCCGGATACGGAAGCCGCCATGAGAAAATTCAATAAGACATACGATCATAAGATTTATCCGGGCGCGCAGCACGCCTTTAATAACGACACTAATCCGGAGCGCTACAACGCAGCAGCAGCCCGCGAAGCATGGGACCGAACCCAAGAATTCTTTAAGAAACATCTCAAGGCCTAAGCCTTGCCTACGAAATTAGACGCGGGCGGGGTCGGTCGGTGAACGGGCCCGCTCGCGCGAGGCCTTACGATTCGAAATATTCTCTCACTGGTAATTTCTTAATATTAGGATGAGTTAAAGCGCCATGAAGCTGCTCTCCTTGGTTTCACTGCTCTGGCTTTGCACACTGGGCGAGATTTCGGCGGCGCCCCTGCGGTTGTCGTATTCCGTGGTCGGTCCGACCGTCGCAGGTATCTGGATGGCACATGAGTACGGAACTTTCAAAAAATACGGCTTAGACGTTCAGCTGGTTTATATCGCTTCAAGTGGCACGAATATCCAGGCGCTTCTCGGCGGCAGCCTTGACATGAGCGCTCCCGGAATAAGCGGCGTCGTTCTGGCAGCAGCGCGCGGCGCGCCCGTGCTGGCAATTGGCGCCATGACCAATCGTCCGCCGATGACCTTGTACGTTCATCCTGACATCACCCGAACCGAACAATTAAAGGGTCAGACACTTGGCATTACCAGGTTTAATTCGACAGCTCACACCGTAACGACGTTGATTCTGCGCAAGTTAGGATTGGAACAGTCCGCGACCATGCGTCCGCTGGGCGGCCAACCGGAGATCCAGGCCGCGTTCGAACAAAAGCAGATTGCCGGGATGGTGACCGCGGTCAAGCCAAAAGCGCCGGCACGCGCTCTGCTGAATGCCGCGGACCTTGATATTCCCTTCGCCATGAACGTCATGGCAGTGACGCGGGAATTCCTACAGAAGAATCCCGATACCGTGGAACGCGCAATGAAGGCTTACATCGAAGCCGTGGCCAAGATGAACAATGACAAAGAGGCAACTCTTAAAGTGCTGG
>JAJONK010000375.1 GCA_021323355.1 Deltaproteobacteria bacterium | reverse complement strand
AGCACATTTTCCAGATGCAAATGGTTATCGAGCGCCTCTCGCAAGTCGTCGCCGTCCAGCCCCATATCCGACGCCAAGCGACTCAGCACATCAATATTGCCGATGTCCTCGCCGCGTTGGAAGAACGCGCGAAACAGCGCGTCGTTATACTCCCGGAACTTGCCATGGCGCCGCGCCCAGTGCGCGGCTTCATGCGCGCGGCGCGAGCGCGGCTGTACGGGTGGAAGCTTGATGTCGATGCCCAACTGTTCTGCAAGAGGATAGACCGAGCTGCCCCAAATATTGTGCAAATAGTCGCCGTTCGGATCGAGCGTCGGCACCGGGTCCGGGCGCAGCTCGAAGGCGCGCCAGACGATAACGACAGCTGGATCTTTCTTTTCCAGTTCACGAACGGCCGGCTCCACCAGCCAGCAGAATGGTCAAACGTAGTCCGAAAAGACTTCGAGCTTTACAGGCTCCACAATCTTCACTCTAAACAGCGTAAGCCGCGCGGTCCAGAGGATGGGAAGAAAATTGCCGGCGGCGAGGAGGAGGAGCGTCAGGCTTTTGTATCGTGACTAAGTGTTGCTGCTCCGTTGACAAACTTTCCGATCAGTCGTGAGAAGCGCCGGCGTGTTCGCTGACGATCATCATCAGGCACAACTCGGGAGTTGTTCAACTCGTTCAGAACAGCTTGCCCTGAGTCCCATCCAAGGGTTCAACCACTGCACTCCGCTAGGGCTACGCAAACGCCGATTCGGCATCGCGCACTTCCATCTTCGCGACGTTGCCTCCAAGTTTGACGCCGGTAGCGGCGACCGCGGCTTGGAATTCTTTGGTCTTCGCTTCGATCTCCGCCTTATCTTTGTAGGTCCTGACCCAAATGAATTCGTTTTGTGGCCGATTCACCCAGGCGCCGGCGATGGGTACGCCGATCTTTTCATGCAGCGGTATGATGTCCTCTTTGAAGTGTTTCAGAAAATTATCCATCTCGCCCTTGTTGATCGTGTAAATACGAATCTGTGATATCATTCTATCTTCCCTCCGATTTACTCGCGTTTTCCATCGCTCAAACGGTACGCCATGGAAACTATCCGAATGTGTCGCCCACAGTCAAACAAGCTCGCACCGTTCAGTGCAGCGAGCTTGTGTCGAGCGAACAGGAGAGTCGGGTGATCGGCCAGGCGACAGGAATCGCTCGTGCTTACTGTCATCTCACGCGGCTAATGCTTGCGGATGAATTCCACGACATTGCGGTTAAAGGCTTCGGGCTGCTCCCAGTTAATCGAGTGAGAGGCTTCGGGCAATACAATGAACTCGGCGTGAGGGATATGGGCGAGTTGCCGGCGCATGACCCACGGCGGGCATTGAATATCCTGATCGCCGGGCATCAGTAGTGTCGGCACGCGAATCGTCTCAAGCTTCTCGAACGTGATCGGCGTTCTTTGGGGCTGCGCCGATGCGCCTTTCTGTTGCGAATTGTTGTGGATGTCGAGCCAGCGCTTCAGGCCTTCAGGGTTGGTGGCCATGTAGCCCATGCTGACTTCGCGAAACTCCGGTGGCCAGCTCCTGAAACCTGGAAGGGTCGTCTTCTCGCGCAGCTTGCTCAGCTCTTCGTCGACGATAGCGCCGCCGCTGGCGGCGACTACCAGACTACGCAGCCGCTCCGGATGCCAGAGAACGTAATCGTAGGCGGCAAACCCTCCGCCCGCCACGCCGATGAGATGAAAACGATCGACCTTCAGGTGTTCCACCAACACGTGGAGATCGTCCGCTATGGTACCGGGCTGTGGGCCGGTGTCCGGATTCGCGGTGCTGCGGCCCCACCCGCGCCGGTCGAAAGCAATGGCGCGATAGCCGGCGTCAAACAAAGCAGGGATATTGTACTGAAATCCGTCGGCGTTGCCGGTGTTGGCGTGAAGCAGCACGACCGGAACACCGTCGCCGCCGCTGTCCGTGTACCAGAGGCGCACGCCGGGAAGTTCCGCATAGCCGGCGAATTGTTCAGCAGATGCCATAATCAGTAAGGACGATTCCGTGACTGTTTCATTTTTGATCGTAGCTGACTCATTACATTGATGCGCACTAGCTGTCAAATCGGCCTCATCAGAAAGGAGTCGAGCTTTATAGGATCAGATCTTTGAACCTTTTCAGGCTGAAACTGCTGAGATCGATCTTGCTCTTGCCGTCGATGACCTGCTCCGCCAGTGCCTCGCCGATGGCCGCCGAGTGTTTGAATCCATGGCCTGAACAGGGCGACGCAATGATAATGCGATCGTCATTCGGATGAACATCGATGACGAAGTTCGAATCGGGCGTCACAGTATACAGGCAACTTGCCGCGGCGTCGCATCGATCGGAAATACCGGGCAGCCGGCCTTCGACATAGTCTTTGTACATGGCTTGCTCTTCTGCCGAGCTGACCGCACGCTGCACGTGATCTGGATCGGCGGTCGAGGTGAATTGCTCGGTGGCAATTTTGATCGATTTGCCGTCCAGCGTCGGAAAGCCATAGAACCCGAACTCACCGCCCTTGCCAAAGATCCAGATGAAAATCGGAAAGTTCGGCGGCGCAAATGCCGACCGGTGATCTTCCCTGATCTCGAACCAGTACATGACCTGGCGGTACACCTTAAACAGATGCGCGCATGACGGCAAGAAACGGCCGATCCACGAGCCGGCGGCGATGACAACCTTCTCGGCAAAGTAGGCGCCGCGGCTGGTGTTGACCGTCACTCCGGAATCCCCGTCACTATCGATTGAGACGACGATTTCGTCCGTGTGAACGGCCGCGCCGTGCTTGCGCCCGAGATCGAGCTGCGCTTGAATACAGAGTCCCGGCCTTAAGAATCCCGTTTCACATTCGAAGTAAGCGCGCTCATCAGTTACGCCAAACTGCGGATAACGTTTTCTGATGTCTGACGTTTCGAGGATTTGGTGACGAACGTTGAATTTCTCCGCGCAACGGATCGCCTGGTCCAGGAAATCAGGCCGGCCGTGCATAACGGCCTCGCTTTTTTGGCTCTCCAGCGTGAGACCACCAGTAATCGTCAAGAGTTCCGCGCGAGCTTCTCTTTCGATCTCGCGCCAAAGTTCATAGGAGCGCAAGACCAAGGGAACGTATGCCTCGCCTTCGCCGATCGCCTGGCGGATGATTCGACTCTCACCGTGAGACGAGCCGTTAGCATGCGGTGGGGAGAACCGATCGACGCCGAGCACTTGGTTGCCCCGTTTGGCCAGTTGGTAAACCGCGGCGCTTCCGGTGGCGCCGAGACCGACTATGATCGTATCGAACTTATTGCTCATGACTCTCGTTTCTCGACGGTCATCCCACTTGACGAACAGTCACGTTAGCTTTTCTCATGGTCTTTTTGGAACGAGAATGGCTTACCGCTTGAAACATTAGACAAGCTTCACGAGACTAAATCAAAGATTAATATAAAAGCGGAAAACCCGTGAGCATGAGAGAAGATACCTGTCCGTGAGCGGGGAAAGACAAAGCAGCAACTATGAAAGATGAAAGTGGCCCCCAGGGAAAATACCGTGAGCGAGCAAGCGTAAAGTCTCCGGCGCGGCTCGTTACGGCGCAGCAAGCCCGGTATCGGTCACCGGGGCGCGCGCTACTTTCACCCGCGGCGCGGGATAGACCCGTAGGAATGCCAGCGGCGACGCTGTCACTGTGACAACCGCCACCAAAACGATGGCCGCGTTCACCGATTCGTCGATGATACCGAGCTTCTCGCCGATTGCGGCGGCGGCGATGATCAACGACAGGCGCGGGCACAT
>JAJONK010000374.1 GCA_021323355.1 Deltaproteobacteria bacterium | reverse complement strand
GATTCTCCAGCTTAAAGAGGCCATTAATACCATGGTCGATCAGTTAAACGCCTTTGCCGCCGAAGTCACCCGGGTGGCCCGCGAGGTCGGCACCGATGGTAAGTTGGGAGGTCAAGCGGTCGTTCCCGGAGTCGCCGGCACTTGGAAAGATTTGACCGACAGCGTCAATGCGATGGCGAGCAACTTAACCTCTCAAGTGCGAAATATCGCCGATGTTACCATCGCCGATGGTCGATCAGTTAAACGCCTTTGCCGCCGAGGTTACCCGTGTTGCGCGCGAGGTCGGCACCGAAGGCAAGTTGGGAGGTCAGGCCCAGGTTCGCGACGTCAGCGGCGTCTGGAAAGATTTGACCGACAGCGTCAATTTCATGGCCGGCAATTTGACCGCTCAGGTGCGCAACATCGCCGACGTTACCATTGCAGTCGCTAACGGCGACCTATCAAAAAAGATTACCGTCGATGTTCGCGGCGAAATCCTGCAGCTCAAAGAAGCCATCAACACCATGGTCGATCAGCTAAACGCGTTTGCCGCCGAAGTCACCCGTGTGGCGCGGGAGGTCGGCACGGACGGCAAGCTGGGCGGCCAGGCCTTGGTTCCCGGTGTTGCCGGCACCTGGAAGGACCTGACCGACAGCGTCAATTTCATGGCTGGTAATCTGACGGCGCAAGTGAGGAATATCGCCGACGTAACAATCGCCGTCGCCAACGGCGACTTGTCCAAAAAGATCACTGTCGACGTGCAAGGCGAAATTCTACAGCTTAAGGAAGCCATCAATACGATGGTCGATCAGTTGCGCAGCTTCGCCGCCGAAGTCACCCGTGTCGCGCGCGAGGTCGGCACCGAAGGCAAGCTGGGCGGGCAAGCCTTGGTTCCCGGTGTTGCCGGTACCTGGAAGGATTTAACGGATAACGTTAATGTCATGGCCGCAAACCTCACCGCGCAGGTGCGCGGTATCGTCAAGGTTGTTACCGCCGTCGCTAACGGCAGCCTCAAAGAAAAGCTTACTGTCGAAGCTAAAGGTGAAGTCGCCGCGTTGGCGGAAACGATCAACAACATGACTGATACCTTGGCCATCTTTGCAGAGCAGGTAACGACCGTTGCTCGCGAGGTCGGGGTTGAAGGCCGCTTGGGCGGGCAGGCCAACGTGCCGGGCGCTGCAGGCATTTGGAAGGATTTGACCGACAACGTTAACTTGTTGGCGGCCAACCTTACCACTCAGGTGCGTGCGATCGCCGATGTCGCCACCGCGGTTACCAAAGGTGACCTTACCCGTTCGATCCAGGTTGCGGCGCGAGGTGAGGTTGCCGAGCTCAAAGATAACATCAATGCGATGATCCAGAACCTCCGCGCGACAACTGAGCAGAACACCGAGCAGGACTGGCTCAAGACCAATCTCGCCAAATTCACTCGCATGATGCAAGGCCAACGTGATCTTACGACTGTGGGCCAAATGCTGCTTTCGGAGCTTGCGCCGCTGGTAAGCGCGCAGTACGGCGCAATTTATCAGATGGAGGGAAGCAATGGTGACTCGCGGCTGAAAATGCTCGCCAGCTATGCGCGCGAAGCGACTCAGAGTGCGGCAGCGGAACTGCCCATCGGCGTCGGCTTGGTGGGTCAATGCGCCATCGAGAAACGGCGCATTTTGCTCTCCGAAGTCCCATCTGATTACGTGCAAATTACTTCCGGCTTGGGCCGAGCGCGCCCGCGCAACCTGATCGTGCTGCCGGTTCTGTTCGAGGCAGAGACCAAAGCTGTCATCGAGTTGGCCTCACTGGCTGAATTCACATCGACCCATTTGACCTTTCTTGCCCAGCTTACCGAGAGCATCGGTATCGTCCTCAATACCATCGAGGCAACGATGCAAACCGAAGGTCTCTTGCAGCAGTCCCAGAAACTTGCCGGCGAACTACAAACGCAGCAGAAGGAACTGCAGCAAACCAATGAAGAGCTGGCAACCAAAGCTCAACAGCTCGCCGAACAGAACGCCGAAGTGGAGCGCAAAAATCAGGAGATCGAACAGGCGCGCCACGCTCTTGAAGAGAAGGCCGCCGAATTGGCTCTGGCGTCAAAATATAAGTCGGAATTTCTCGCCAACATGTCGCACGAATTGCGCACCCCGCTCAATTCAATCCTCATCCTGGCGCAGCAGCTGACATCCAATCCCGACCGGAATCTCACCACAAAACAGGTTGAGTTTGCCCGTAACATCCACGCCTCCGGCGGCGACCTGCTGAACTTGATCAGCGACATTCTCGATCTTTCTAAAATCGAATCCGGTACCGTCACCGTGGAACCTGAGGAGGTTCTCTTCAGCAAAGTGCAGGAAGCGGTGGAACGAAGCTTCCGCCATGTGGCGGAAGCGCGACATCTTACTTTTAAGATTGAAACGCACACCGAACTGCCGCAAGGCATGACCACCGATCTAAAACGACTCCAGCAGGTGCTGAAAAATCTGCTCTCTAATGCGTTCAAATTTACTACGCATGGAAGCGTCGTTTTCCGAATGAGAGTTGCTGAGGCGGGCTGGAGCGCGGAACACCCGATACTCAAAAATAGTTCGAGAGTGATCGCTTTTGAGGTCAGCGACACTGGTATCGGCATCCCGACCGACAAGCAGAGAATCATTTTCGAGGCTTTCCACCAAGCCGATGCTGGGACCAGCCGCCGCTACGGCGGCACCGGTCTTGGGCTGGCCATCAGCCGAGAGCTCGCGACGTTATTGGGCGGAGAGATCCGGCTTGTCAGCAACGTTAATGAAGGCAGCAACTTCACGCTCTATCTGCCGGAAGACTACTTTGCCTCGGCGTCCGGCGACTTCTCATCAAGATGGACGACATTTAATCCGGCTCCCCTGGTGGTGCAGCATTCGCTCAAGCCTGAAGAGATCGCCGACGATCGCGAAACGATTCTACCGAAGGACGCGGTTGTCCTTATTGTTGAAGATGATCCTCGCTTCGCCGGACTCTTATTGGACTTGGTGCGCGAGCGAGGCTTCAAAGCCGTGGTTACCAACAAGGGTTCAATCGCCCACAATCTGGCGCGCGAATTCAATCCCGTTGCCATCCTATTGGATATCTTCCTGCCTGACATGCTCGGATGGACCGTGTTGAGCAACCTAAAACAAGACTCGACTACGCGCCACATCCCGGTGCAAATCGTCAGCGTCGAAGAAGAGCGCATACAGGGGCTGGGTCACGGCGCCTTCTCTTATCTGATCAAACCGGCCACTAGCGGCGAGTTGGAGATCGCCATTGACCGCGTATTGGGCTATGCCAGGGCAGACCGCAAGGAGCTCCTGATCGTGGAAGACGACGCGGTGGAAAGGCAGAGCATCGTTGAACTGCTCTCCCACGACAAGGTCGAGATCACTACGGCGCACACCGGCGGTGAGGCTTGGAACATTTTGCGCTCAAAGAAGTTTGACTGCATGGTTCTCGACCTGAAGCTGCCGGACATAACCGGCTTCGATTTGCTGGAGCGCATTCGGCGTCAACGCGATCTGCAAGATTTGCCGATTGTCGTTTTTACGGGCAAAGACTTGACCGAGCAAGATGAACTGCAGCTGGCACAATTGGCCGAGAGTGTGGTCATCAAGGGTGTCCAATCTCCCGAGCGTTTGCTCGATGAAACATCCTTGTTCCTGCACTTGTTAACAACCGAACTCGCTCCTGCCAAACAACAAATGCTCGAACGACTGCGCCATAGCGACGAGGCGCTCAGGGGTAAGACAGTGCTGGTCGTGGATGATGACGTGCGCAATATTTTCGCCTTGACCAGCTTACTCGAACAGCACGGTGTGCGCGTCATCAGCGCGGAAACCGGTAAAGAGGCGATTTCGCTTCTCGATCGAGAGGAAACCTGATCCGGAAAAGCACAAAACACAGGCTATTACCGATTCTCGCGCTGACGGCTAAGGCCATGAAGGGTGACCGCGAAAAATGCCTGGAAGCAGGCGCTTCGGACTATATCGCCAAGCCGGTCAATACGGAGGAGCTGCTCGGACTACTACGCATATGGCTTTTCGGCAAGCAGACTAATTCCGGAGTCGATTATGAACGCAGCAACGGCGAACATCCTCGTAGTTGACGATGATGTAAAGACGCTCGCGGCCATGGAGGCGCTTCTCGCAGGGCCGGGGCGAAACATCTCGACGGCTTCTTCGGGCACGGAGGCACTCCGCCTGTTGTTACGAGAGGACTTTGCGCTGATCCTTATGGACGTCCGCCTGCCGGTGATGGACGGCTTTGAGACTGCCGCGTTGATTCGACAGAGAGAAAGGTTTCGCTACACCCCAATTATTTTTATCTCTGCCATCGATACCCTGGAATCGGACGTTTTTCGAGGAGCCGCCAGCGGGGCCGTTGATTACCTTTTCAAACCGGTTGTGCCGCAAATTCTTCAGGCCAAGGTTTCGGTTTTCGTCGACCTGTTTCATAAGAACGAGCAGCTAAAACTACAAGCAATCCGGCAAAGCGAAGAGCGCTTTCGAATGGTGGTCGAAAGCTTGCAGGATTACGCGATTTTTATGATGGATCCGAGCGGCCGAGTCTCAACCTGGAATTTGGGCGCCGAGCGGATTGTCGGTTGGAGCCAGCATGAAGCCATTGGCAAATTGTTCGGCGCTTTCTACACGCCGGAAGACGAGGAAAAGGGCTTGCCTGGCCAAGCACTGAAGGACTCGGCTGGGGCGGGACGATATGAAGACGAGGGCTGGCGCCTGCGCAAGGATGGCTCTCGCTTTTGGGCTAATGTTGTGGTCACCTCGCTGGTCGATGATCACGGGGAGCTCGTCGGCTTTTCGGCCATTTTCCGTGACGTCACTGCCCGCAAGAAGACCGAAGAACAGCTTAAACGACTCAACTCCGATCTCGAAGAACGATATGTCGAAAAGGCGGCTGAGCTAGCCCACACCATCGGTGAACGGGAAAAACTGCAAGAGCAACTTCTTCAAGTGCAGAAAATGGAAAGCATCGGCACTTTGGCCGGCGGAATTGCCCACGACATTAACAACATCCTCAACATCATCTCCGGGTACGCCAATCTGATTTTGCAGAATAGCGACGGCAAGGACAAAAACTCCGAGCATGTAGAAGTGATTATAGAAACCGTCGAACGCGGCGTTTCTTTAGTCCGGCAGCTCCTAGCCATGGCGCGCAAGGCCGAAACCAAGTTCGAACCTGTCAGAGTGACAAGTGTGTTGCAGAAGCTTCAAGGGATTATCAATGATACCTTTCCTAAACAGATCGAAGTCATCTGGAATCTACAACCGGACTTGCCGTCGATCATGGCCGACCCGCACCAAATTCATCAGGCGGTTTTCAACCTTTGCCTCAATGCGCGCGACGCCATGCCGGATGGTGGAAAG
>JAJONK010000373.1 GCA_021323355.1 Deltaproteobacteria bacterium | reverse complement strand
GCGGAAAGCCGACGACGATTCGCACGACTTTGCCGCGATAGAAATCCGCTACAGCGCGCTCATCGCGATTCACGCTTGGGCGCTGCGCCGCCGGTGCCGGAAACGCGGCGCCGGCAAACAGGACAAAAATCAACGTGGCTATCGGAATACTCAAGCGTTTAACCCAGCGCGCGGTAATCTAGCACAAGGGTGTGGGAGGGTGCGGGTCAAATGAAAGACTGTCAAGGTCTCTTTAGATGCACCTCTGTAGCTGGGGCAAATTAGACGCACGGGTTCTTCGACCGGAGTTCCATGCCGTCTCAAGGCATTTATCTTCTGCATTATTCGGGGCAATTAGCGTCCGAAAGGTTTTTTCACCAATGGGACTCAGCTTACAGACTTGGAATGAGTGGAAAAGATCGCGGGAGTTTTTGTTCCGAAACCTGCCGGCAGTTCTCGCGAAACTTTTTGAGTTTCTCGGCTTTCTAGACGGTCGTAGGAAGCTGGCGAGCGCCATGAATGATGCGCAACACGCGGTCTAAGCGCACCCGATATATGAGGCGATATCGGCGAACGATTAGTTCTCGTACCGCGGGGTCCTGGTACTCTGCCACTATGCGTCCACGCTCAGAAAGTGTAGCGAGAGACCGGCCCGCCGCCATCAATTCCCGCGCTACTGCCGCTGCGTAAGATTCCGAGTCACGTAAAATATATTCGACAATAGATTCAAGGTCTGTGGTAGCCAGTAGGGTCTAAACTACTTCTTTGTCCATCGCGACATCCGCCGCTCGACCTCGTCTTGGCTTACAATCTGCCCTTGGTCAATGTCGCGCACACCAGCCGCAATCGCTTGGCGAACGTAAAACCGGTACTCTATGTCCTCTAAGGTGGCGTCATCTGGAAGCGATTCTAGGATGCGCCGCACTTCTTCTTTCGCAGTGTCCATTGGTCATTCTTCTACCTAACGCTTACTCTACAACATTGTGCCCCGCAAGTATCGCCGTCAGACAGGGCAAGAGAACTCCGGCTGTCCCGTCCAATCGGGTCGACATAACTCGAGCGTTCACCTTCCTCGATTGCCGGGGGTAGCTATAGGATTCGTTATTTTCAGCGCGCATCGATCCGTCGCTCTTGGCGGCTCCAGGGAAAATCTCCTTGAAGCGGGCAAACTTTAAGTTGTTAAGATTATAAAGCCGGTAACCCCGTTGACGAACCAGACTGTCTAGCGGCCGGGCATAGCCATTGTAGCCTTCCATCGCTACCGCTACTGGACAGTTCTTTTGCTTGAGGTGTTTCTCGATCCGAGAAAAGAACTCTTGGAATCCCTCAGGCCGGTGATCGATCTCGAACTCTTCGAGCAGCTCGCCGCTCGATAGCCCCATCGCCACACTGTGACGCCGATACCCTACGTCCACACTAACTCTAAGTTCTACTGATTTTTCTTCTGACACGTAGCTTCTCCTTCGCAGATCGAGATTTCATCATCCTTCGGTCTCGTCTACTTACAGAGCCACGTATTCTGGTGAGAATATGGCACCATCCCGGTCGACCCCCTCAGATGATGCAGGTGACGAGGGCGGCATTTCAGGCTATGCGAGCCTGAATGAACAGGCCACTGACCCCAAGAGCCACACCCTCGTCAGAGACTTCTATACAGAATTACTTCTTGTCTCGCTACCTGCTAAATTCCGATGGTAGACACCTTCTCTGTGCCTGAACGTCACCCTATGAGTCACGACAGCGTTTCATCTGGACACCAATACGAAGGCCTAACACCCAGACATGACACCCAGACGTCTTTTCTGTGCACGACAAAAACACTACACTTGAAGTAACTTTACCGAAGGAATTTCACTGCGCGCCGACACTCAGCCAATCTCACCTTTGCTTTCCTTGGTGCAAACCACCGCTTCACAATTTTTACCCTATATATTGATTGCGGCTGCCTCGACCACGGGCTTCTTGAACATCGGATTGAAACGACTTCTGAAGTCGTCTCAATCCTTATTGGTTAGACCGCATGCCGCAGACTGGTGCGGTAACCCACCTGCCACAGCGAGACAAACGTGCAGGCCAAGAATATCCCGTCAGCGGTCAGGTTGACCGCGCCTGAGAAACCAGAGAGGGCCAAGAGATAGATCATGGCGTAGACGATTCCACCGCCCGCCACAAAGGCCAGGACGCTCCCGAGCCAGTGACGCCGAAACAGCAGAGTGGCCGCCAGTAAGTAGACAGGAATGAAGAACATATCTGGATAGATCAGCGACTCGTATGCGCCGGCCGGAAATGCGGCTGGTCGCTCCCAGGTTCCATTGAGCACCGAGAAGACTGCAAATCCCTGAAACAATCCCCAAGTGGCGAACCAACATATTGCGAACCATGCTCTTCCGATTTCAGTACGTTGATGTTGCATCTTCCAAGTATCTCTGTCGGTCTAACTGTCCTGTCCCACGATTTCGGAACACGATTTGCGGCTGGTAAGTCAGAGTTCTTGGCCGTCCCTTGTTAAATACACTGCAGCCGGTGTGCGGTACCCCAGGCTCACATGCAGCCTCTCGTAATTGTAAAACCACCGATAGCTCTTTACCGCCTCGATCAACTCGGTGCGATTATTCGGCAGCACTCGATACAGATGCTCGAGCTTCAACGACCCATGATAGCGCTCCTCGCGTCCGATGGTCTGCGGTTGATACTTGCGCGAGCGTATGTGTATCAACAACTCGGTCTTTTTCGCAAAGTCCCGAAACCGTCTGGACTTCATCGTCGGCCCGTTGTCGGTCACCAGGATTACCTGCGCGATTAGCTCATGGCCCAGCTCGGTGATCTCTTTGAGCGCCGCTTCGGTAACCGCGATCAAATCTAACGCCGTCTCGGTATCCAACACCTCAGAAACCAGGTTAAACCGGCTGAGATACTCGGTGATGCAACCGATCCGGTACTTCTCTCCGTCCTCAGTTACGTAATCGGTAAAATCGCCCTGCAACACTTCGTTGAACTTCTCAGGCGCCTTTAACATCTGTCGGCGCCGCTCGGCTGCTGCCCGTAAATCGTGGCCGATCCGCTGGGGCTGGATCAACCCCGCGCTCTTGAGCACCCGATAGCAGCTCATCCGACTGCTCCCAGCAGCATTCGGTAATAGTTTCTCCCATGCCATCGCATAGGCTCGCACTCGACGGTGCCCCGCTTCCACCCGCTTCAACGCCACTTCCCGCAACACCTCGATGTGCTGCGTTGATGGAGCTGTTCGCCCATGAGCCTGGTGGTCGGTCATCCCGCGCACTTGCCGGTAGTAACCACTGCGCGATAACCCAATGGCTCCATTGCTCGTTTCACCGTGAGCCCTTCCGTCACCCGCGCCGCCTCTGTGCCTGAACGTCACCCTATGGATCACGACAGCGTTTCATCTGGACACACCAATACGAAGGCCTGACACCTTTTCTGTGCACCTTCTCTGTGGACCTTCTCCATGACACCTTCTCCACACACCTCATTCTTAGCCACTTTTTCGTCGCAATAATTCTATTTGTTTTTCAGAAACAAACACCTCGAAACATTTAAGACACAGCCTTTCGTCTCGGAATCCGACTGGAACCGCTGCTCTCCACGCGTCATCCAACACTGTAAAATCACAGTTTTGTGACGAACCGCAACTCTGGAATATCAATTTCACCAATTTTGTGAATGAGTTCGCCACGATGACTTAGGAGAAGTTTGTAGGTTCTCTGGCACGCGAATTGATCATCAAATAGTAGTGCGCCTAAATATTCTTCGCCTTCATGTTCGATCGTTAGATAAACCCTATTAAGTGGTTTCATCTTGGACTGAATCACATTCTTGAGAATGCCTATCTCACCGCCTAGCTGTTGAGATTGTTTGGCGTCCCTTCCAACCCAGGCGGGGCCTAGCGTCGACACCTCATCAGGAGGTCAGCTTCACTGGATCATAGTGACTCAGTGCGTGCGAGGTTTCGTCGGTCATCAAAAATGCGCCACCGTCCAGATACACCTATCTCGTGATGCAGCGGATTTTTCCAAAACAGAAGAGCACAACTACTTTCCTGACCCTGCAAACGTTGCCGCCAGGGTCATTGTCCTTGGAGCTTTGTGTCTGTTGCGCCCATGACAATGACCCTGACGGTAATTCCGCAAACTGCCTCGGTTCTAGTCAGCGAAATTTCTATTAATAAAGAGGCTGTGGCTCGCCGTAGATGAAGTCATCCATCATCACGATGTCTTGGTTCACGTCATCGTCCGGGCCCGGCGCCGTATCGCCGGTTGTGATCCGCACGCGTGTGATCAGCGGCTCATCGAACACGATAGCGAAAAAGGAAAGGCTTGCGTCCCCCGGAGAAGCTGGAACGAAACTGCTGAACAGTACCTTGTCGTTGGCGCCGAAGTACTCAATCAGCGTGCTCGCGCCACGATTTCCTCTTTTTTTGCTGGGCCCGCTCCCGTCCGGCTGATCAACATCTGTGAAAACCGCACCGAAGCCTCGCACCGCTGCAGGGACAGTCCCGTTGCTGCCGGGTAAAAAAAACAAGGCTTCAGTGACGTTGCTGCCCACTGGAGTGAACAACCGTGACGGGCTGAAGGTGCTGAAGATGGTTTCGTAGGTCGGATTGTTGAAGAGTGCTGCGAGACCGCCTTCAGGTCCACCCGATGTCGGCCCCTGGGAAAGGCCGAGGCCTGGTGTCGTGAACTGCGCACCGCGGCTGTCCAGGAAGGTGTTGAATGGTGTTACCGGGGGTGTCGTAGTCACAATGTTGGGGTTGCCGCCGTCCCAGTTGATCTCGCGGCGACCGCTTCTGTCGAGCGGCGGTGGATTATTGCCGTTGTTGGGATTGCCCAGAGCAGCACGAAACGCATCGACTGTGCTTTGAATCGAGTCAGCCGTTGAGCCTGCCGCCTGGAACACAGTCGGAGGAAACAAGTCCTCCTTTGATTTGCTTTGCGCCTGTGCAGTCTGGCCAACGGGGACGAGCACCACGACGGCCAGCAAGGCAGTCGCGAGTACGCGATTTAAAAGTACTTGGCTCTTCACGATTGGACGCTCTATCGAGCGCCATAGGCGGGGATTGTTATCATTTTGGACTGTCTGAAATTTCGTTGTAGCTATTGTTTTCACTTGTTCTTCCTTTCTTGTTTCTATTTGTGCTGTTCGCTATTGACATGAGCGGATGTTCTCGACGCTTCATTCGATTCGCCGCTCCCCGATGAAGTAATTTTTCTTTGGCTTACTGGAGAGGTGGTTGATAGCTGAAGGAATGATAACTATCACCAGCAGCAAAAACTCATTCATAACTTCCTCTACCTCCTAACGTAAGTCTATTTTGCGAATCTGTTCTCGTGATTAGCAGTCGCCGATTTCTCACGGTTTTCTAATCCGAGCGGCATGCAAGAAGACCCGAGAATCTTCTCCGGCGGCGCTGGGGCGAATGCTTGTCCATTGCGAGGTAGAGAAGCGTGGCGAGGCAGAAGATATTTGTAATCATGAACTTCGCCTCTACCAATCCCAACCCAACGCACCGCTTAGTTCGAGCCCACGTGAACATTGTTTTCGACAATTGTTTCTCGTTTACTTGTCCCAACAGCCGGCCGAAACGATATCAGCCGAGTCGTTGGTTTCTTCGACCCAGTCGTTTCCGACGAGTGACAGGACCACGGCGGCGACTTTGTCCTCCCCAAGCGCTGCAAATGCTTTTGCTACCGCAATAAGCCCGGACTGACTTTGCCTTTTCTCGGCTGCGACCATAGCGCGAAGAAGAAGCGCATTCGCAGAGGAATAAGGACCCCGTTTGCTTTCCAGGGTTTTAATCCCACAAGCGGCGGCGAGTAACCCCGCCCAATCGTCGCGCCAGACGGCGAACTTTCCCGCTTGCAAATACAAATGCCTCGCGTAATCGAGATCGCCGTTGATCCACGCCGTATCCGCGAGTGCAAGAACGGGCTTCCAGTCTGGAATCTTCCGCCCGCTGAAGTCGCACTGCGTCCATATCAAAGTCGCCAGAACCAGAAAGACCAGAAGGCTTGCCCGATCGCTCATCGCCCACCATGAGTTTGTGCTAAGATTCTGCATCGACTGAGGCTGCGCTCTAGTCAGAGTTCCGCTTTCGGCGGGACAGTTTTGATCGCATAAACTCCGATCACGCGGTTCAATTTCACCAGAAGGTGAGTACGTTGATTGCATCGATGCGCTATTCTCGTTCACGGACTATCCTTCTAACGCATGGGTGTGCGACAAGGATGCGGTGTTTTAACCGCGCCTGGAGCGCCACCGCACGTCCTCCGGGTTCAAGTGACGCGTCCGACATGTATATCCCTCTACGTAAGCAAACGGTTCTAACGCGGGCGCTGTATAGGCTGGCAAATCAGATCAATGAACAAAATGGGGATGCAGCCTATCTATCTCGGGCAGAGATAGGAGTAGGCACTTGACCTTATTAGCTGCGTCTAAAGGTAAGTATTAGGACGTGGCTGTGAAGACAGCGAGCTTAGTTGCAGAGGTCCATTTTTGCCAAGAGCAAGTATGAAGCGTCTTCAGAATCATCAAGATAGATCGCGGGAAAAATATCTACGAACATGAGCCACGCACAACTCGCCGCAGCGCCGCACAAGCATCCACGTGACGGAGTAACACCGTTTCTGGATCGTTTCCATTCACGGGGTGGCCACTGTCGACTAGTAGGTCCCTCACCTCCCGCGGCGACAATTGTGGATTTCCTTCGAGCAGTAAAGCAACAATTCCGGAAACATGAGCCGTGGCAAAGGAACTGCCGGAGAGAAAATCGTAGGCTCCATTGGGCACTGTGGTCAGTACCTCGACACCTGGCGCAGCCAGTGGCGTTGGTTGTTTGCCGACGCGCGCACCTACGCGACCCTGTGCGTCACTGGCTATCACAGCGATTACTGTCGATAAGCTGGCGGGAAAGCTAAGCGCTGGATCTCCACGTTCCATCACGGCAGCCACTACTGTGATGCTTTGTTCACTTATGGCTTTTAAGATCAGCCGCCTAAGAAGAGGATCAGGAGGTCCGGATAAGCTGAGATTTAGAACCCGAACCCGCTCAACAATAGCAAAGTCGATCGCCTTCGCGAGGGTCCAGCTACTACACCACGCCTCCGAGCTTCCGGGCCGACGATGCCAGCACGCTTTTACAGCTAAAAGGTCAGCATCAGGAGCGATTCCGTAGGTTCCGATCCCATTGTCGGCCCGCGCCCCGATCACGCCAGCAACAGCAGTGCCGTGATGATCGGACGTAAACGTCTTTTCGCCTCCCTCCACAAAGTTAATCGTTTTGCTAACTCGATCTCTGAGGTCGGGATGATTTGTATCAACCCCAGTATCCACAACAGCTACGCGCAC
The DNA here is from genome assembly GCA_021323355.1 of Deltaproteobacteria bacterium. Taxonomy (GTDB): domain Bacteria; phylum Desulfobacterota; class Binatia; order UBA9968; family UBA9968; genus WHTF01. The sequence continues at coordinate 2,163 of JAJONK010000373.1, read as the reverse complement.
ACTTCGACCTGTTACCCAGGCGTGCGCTCGGTCAGCGTGGATCGCGCGCGGCCCATATTGAAGCGACCCATACGGATCTCCAGCGAGCGCTCCGAGACCCTGGAAAAATTGGTTCTGCTGGACTGATTCCACGCGAGAGTCAACCGTTAACTGTGCGAGCACATCATCTAGTGGACGATTTTCGTTTACCTGAAAAACAACGCATTGCACGCCGAGCGAGGTAAGCGGAAAAGCGCCGACCTGACAAGGCCATACTCACCTGAAAGCTCTTTGGCGAGGGTTGCCCAGATCTCTGGTGTAGCTGGCGCAAGGGTGACAATCAGCTGCCGTGCCTGTAGCTGCCTGGGAAGTGCCTCAGACTCTTCACCAACTCCTTGCTGTAAAGCTAGACCGCTACACCCGCCACTCAACAGCGCCAGTCCAGCGAGAAGCGACAATATTCGTATCATCACGGCTGTTTCGCTTCCGCTAAACGCACTCTCGGATGTGCCCGCAACAACGCAAGTCTCTCCTGAGTTTGCGCAGGTACTTCGCGATCGTCAGCGACTAAAGCTACAGTGTAGACGGCCATCGCGGACGGGCCTGCCACAATCGTGGCTCGAATGCTGCTGAGCAATGTCCTCATTTCCCGCTCAGTTATATCGTCGGCAAAAACCACTTGAAGGTGCACTCGACCGAGCTCCCGGCCGCTACCCGCGTCCGACAGTGTCTGATAGAGGGAAGAAGGAGCGAGCGAAGCCTGCCATGTCATAGCTGTGGCTAGCAGTACGATCGCCGCAGTCTGCGCGGCCAGTGCCCAACGCAATAAAGACGGTGTCTCGTGAAAAGCAAGCCGGATTTTTTCGATCCACTCGCGGACACGAATCCGCCAGCGCTGCCGGGCGGCCGACGAGCTTCCACGGTCGATGCGCTCCATTAAGCGCGCAAAATGCTCCGGTGATGGCGTCCTCGCAGCTGCTTCGGAGCTGCGGACTGCGGTGGCGATGGACTGGCATCGCACTACCTCGTCCGCGCAGCTCTGACATCTCAGAATGTGGCGAGCCACAAATTCGTGCTCGTGACCTTCCAAAGTACCGTTCACGTACCAGGGCAGGATCTCCCACACTTTTCGGTGGTGGTTCCCATCGAATTGATCACTCGGGTCTGGCATATCGTTCAGGTTCCTTTTCTGATCATGATCTTTTCGACTCAGCGGCGAACAGTGAAGCCAGCCGGCGGCGGGCATGCAACATTCGAGTCTTGACCGTGTTCACAGGACACCCAACAATCTTCGCGATCTCCGCGTATGGCAGGTCATGATAGAAGGTTAGCTCCACAATCACCCCTTGCTCAGGAGGCAGGCTGTCAATTGCCCGCGCCACAGAGCTAGCCAACTCACGCTGCGCCCAGGCATCTTCAGGGCCACTGGGCTCGACTCCGTGTAGCGCCTCCTCCGGGAGCTCGGCATCGAACCTAGCAGATCGTGCCCGCGCCTTCAGCGCCTTGTTGTGAGCAATGCCCAGGATCCAGGTTGAAAGGCGCGAGGTTCCATTAAAGCGCGACGCGGTCTCCCATACCACCATCATCACGTCATTTAGCGCTTCCTCAACAACTTCTCGCTGGCGGATTAACTTCCACAAGTAGCGGTAGACCACGGGTGAATAGCGGTGATAGAGAGTTTCGAACGCTTGGCGGTCTCGTGCGACCACGCACCGAATAAGCTCCAAGTCTTCGTCTAGGGCGGAGGGTTGCATGGGAGCCTTTCTATGCAGTTGGCCCACGGTGGGGTCATTCGCTCCCGCATGAACAGCGACCCTCAATTTAGGGTAAACGTATTGCTCCAGCAAGTAAAAAGCTCGTAGATGGGGCGTTATCTCATCCAATGCGATGGCTATACCCTGCCCTCCTACTCACCCCTCCGTCTTACATACTCGGTCAGTTTCTATGTCTACCACGTATATCCCTGGAACGGACCCGTAGGTTCTCTATCGACAGTGTTTTAATGAAACAGCTGTCCACTTATTTTTCTGCCCCCTGCTAGGGAGCGGACCTACACAGGCTTCTCTAACGGGCCAGCCATGGTCACTGATGGCGAAAGAGATAGCGCTGCCGCTAATCCGGATAATTGTGTTTGGTAATATCTTTCTGCCTGGTGAATCCCCTATAAGAGGAAAAAGGTTCAAA
>JAJONK010000372.1 GCA_021323355.1 Deltaproteobacteria bacterium | reverse complement strand
CAACCGATCCTGGTAGAGACTGAGCGGCAGCTACAAGAATATTTCGCCGGCACAAGAAACGAGTTCCATCTTCCGCTTGAGCCCGCTGGGACCGAATTCCAGAAGAAGGTCTGGCGAGCGTTGCGAGAAATTCCGTTCGGTCAAACCAGGAGCTATCTGGATTTAGCCAAGAGCATCGGCTCAGCCAAGGCCGTCCGCGCAGTCGGCGCCGCCAATGGCAAGAATCCGTTGTCGATCATCGTGCCGTGTCATCGCGTCATCGGCGCGAATGGAGCACTGACCGGCTTTGCCGGCGGGGTTGAAGTCAAGGCGAAGCTCTTGGCTCACGAAGGATGCCGGAGCTTTTCCGCGCGCTTCTAGGGAAGAATATCCATGAGCGCCCCAGCGGCAACTGGAGAAAAGAAAATCGATTGGGAGCGGGCACGCGCTGCTCTCGACGAACGTGGCTTTGCGGTGCTCCCCGGCGTGCTCACACAGAAAAACTGTCAAGAGATCGTTCGCTACTACACCGATGATCATCGGTTCCGATCGCGAATCGAGATGTCCCGTTATTCTTTCGGCCAGGGCGAATATAAATATTTCAACTATCCCCTACCGTCTATTGTTCAACAACTCAGGTCTTCCATTTATCCGCATCTCGCCGCGCTTGCCAATCGATGGGGCGGCCGGCTTGGAAGGAAATTGCCTCTTTATCCTGAAACGCTCACAGACTATCTTGAACAGTGTCATCGGGCCGGCCAAAACCGTCCAACGCCATTGTTGCTGAAATATGGCGTCGGTGATTTCAACTGCCTGCACCAGGATCTTTACGGTGACAGTGTGTTTCCCTTTCAACTCACCTTTTTCTTGAGCCAACGCGGATCCGACTTCACCGGCGGTGAATTCGTGCTTGCCGAACAGCAGCCGCGCCGGCAATCTCGGGTAGAAGTGCTCTCTCCCGAGCAGGGCGACGCAGTAATCTTTGTAAAGGGGCGCGCGGCTACTACCGCGCCAACCTTCGTCACGGCGTCAGCACGATTCATTCCGGGCAGCGATACACCTTGGGGATCATTTTCCATGACGCGAAGTGAGAGTGAGTGGCTGATCGAGTTGATCGATCAATGTGGATCTAAGGCAAGACGCGGGCTCGATACTTTTTTCGTTGTGCCTGTGAGCTTGCGCACCAGGTTCACCTTCTCCAAGCACTAGATTGTTTCGTGAAAGATTACCAGTCGCCGGTCGGACAACGCCGAAGCGATGCCTCATTGTGGCGTTAGGTTTTGCTTGGATCGAAGTATTGGTCACCGCCGCGGGTTCTGATGAATGCTTCGAATTGGCTCAGAATATCCGGCGGTTCGTTCGCCAGGATCAGTAATGAGCGATGCTTCGGCTTGAGGAAATCATGCTTCACCGCATGATCGAGAAACTCGATGAGACGATTGTAGTAGCCGCCGGTGTTCAAAAGGCCGCAAGGCTTGCGGTGAATGCCTAGCTGAGCCCAGCTAAGCACTTCGAAGAACTCCTCCATCGTGCCAATGCCGCCGGGCATCGCGATGAAGCCATCTGACAACTCGGCCATCATGGCTTTGCGTTCGTGCATCGATTGTACAATGCGCAATTCGGAGAGACCGCGGTGCGCGACCTCTTTACTGACCAACGAGTCGGGGATCACACCGGTGACATGGCCGCCCAGGTCCAGGACAGCCTCGGCAATGACCTTCATCAGCCCCACATTACCACCGCCGTAGACCAGGCTATAATTGCGCCCAACTAACTCACGGCCCAGTTGTCGCGCCGCCTCTGCATATTGCGGATTGCTTCCGTGCCTGGAGCCCGTGAATACGCAGATTCTTTTAATCGGGTGGATCATGCTCGTATGTACGCGGTTATTTGCCGGACCGCTTCCGCCGATATTCCCGGCAACCGGAGCTTACTTCCACAGCCGCTGAATGAATCCTTCCTTATCCAACTCCTGAAAGAAACGGTTGTCGATGAACTGCTCGGGGGCCAGTTTCGCGACCCGCGGATCGGTTTCCGCCATTTGCTGCATCACGGTCTTGAGTGCCTCCGCCGAAGGGCGCGGGATCCGCGGAATGTTTTGCAGAATATACAGATCGTAGAGGTCATTAAAGATCGCCGCATCGCTGCTACGGAGATACTTTTGCATCACCTGAATACTGAAAGCGCGCTGGGTCTTGCCATGGTGCACCCCTTCAACAAAACCACGGATAAACTTGCGTACGGTATTTTCCTGACGTTTGATAAAAGAACGGGTGGTGACGATCGAAGAGGTCGGAAAATTAAGTCCCATCTTGGCGATATCGGCCAGCTCCCTGAAGCCCTCCTTACGCGCGACAATCGCCAGCTCCGCATTAACCACTGCAGCATCGAGCGCGCCGGCCCTGAGCGCGTTCAAAAGATCCGGCATACCACCGAGCTGCAGCACGGCAAAATCCCGCTGCCGCTTGACCGGCCATTGATCTTCGACATAGCGCAAGCCGAAGTCGGTGGCCGAACCGAAACGTGAAATGCCGATTTTCTTTCCCTTCAAATCTTCCGCGCGACGAATCTCCGGCCGTGTCATTACGGAAAAAGTCATGACATTCATCGAACTGCCAATGACGACCAGATCGCCGCCGGCAAGATGCGAGTTGATGACCGCGCCGCCGGTGAAGATACCGATGGGAACTTCTCCGGATTGCACGACCTGCGCCGCGCGACCGCCGCCGCCGACGTACAGCAGTTCTACATCCAAGCCATGCTTGCGAAAAATTCCTGCTTCGTAAGGAATCCAAACCGATGCCTGCGAGCCGCCAATGGCGCTATAGGTCACTCTGAGCTTTTCAAGCCCCGTCTGAGCGTTCGCTCGCGGGACTGCAATTGCTAAAAGCAGCCAGAGAACCGGTAGCAGATAGCTATGGAGTTTCTTCACGAAACCCTCCCTCAAGCCGCAAGACACGTCAGTACCCGGGATTACACGTTGCCAAAGATTGTTGCATCGGAAGTAAGAATTGACAAAAGACTAGATTATTTCTCCGCCGGATTATCGGTTTCATTCTTGTTGGCACCTCTGATATTCATGCCGGCAAGGATCATCTGCAGTATCACCATCGCCCAAGCTCGAGCGTGCCAACCCCAGACAATCCAAAGCGCATTGCTCAACAAGAAGCACCAAAACCCGATCATCCTGCGAATCTTTCGCTGCGAGCCAATGAGCCAGGCAGCGATAACCGTCACGACCATCGCCGGCCACTGAAGAGCATCTAGCCAATCCATCGATAATGTCCATTGCTTGAGAAAACGACCAGACCTGAGTTCATCTTTGATCAGCAGCAGAATCGTGATTCATGGCTGCGATTTTCCCGAAATACGGTGAATCGGATGAAGGATTGTCATGCTACATCGGCTGAGCGGGTAAGATCTTGAATGCGGCTCTTAGTCTTCGGACGAAATAGTGTCCTCCTCAGACTTCCGAGCTCCTCTGTTTAGGATGTGTTCCATTTGGCGCACCAGCGAGAGCGTCATCCAGGCCAGAAGGGTTGCCACCAGCGCCAGGCCAAACCGGCCCAAGCCGACCGCGACGCCCAATGCCGCGGTCATCCAAATGCCCGCGGCCGTGGTTAGTCCCTCGACGGCTCGCTTATCATAGAGCTTCAGGATCGCGCCGGCGCCGAGAAAGCCAATTCCGGTCACCAGACCCTGTATGACACGTGAAATGCTGTCGGGGTTCATGCCGAACTCGCCGCTTGCGATAACAAAAACCGCCGCGCCTAAAGCGACCAGCATATGGGTCCTGAGCCCTGCCGGTTTTCCGGCCCGCTCGCGTTGAATCCCGATCACCGCGCCAAAAATCATTGCAACGATTAGCCGGACGGTTATCCGGGCCATTGCTTCCGCTTCCGGAAATCCGGCCGCTAATTCTTCCCAGACAACGTTCATAGACGCTAGCTATACTCTAAAAGGCCGAGCATGCGCGCAGCAAAGCTATGATCCAAAGCAGCGGGCAGAATTTACTTAGATTGCTGCTCCTCAAGCTTGCGCAGTCGCTCGCGCATGGAGCGCTCTTCGTTCCAACGGGATGTATCGTCTCTAACGATAGCAGCGATCGCCTCGGTCTGTCCGTCTGCGCGCGCTAAAAGCGCTACAGTAAATGCAATCGATAAAGGCCGGCCATCTTTGTGCCGAGCCGGCACGCGCAAGACTTCCGCGCCGTATTTGGTTTGCCCGGTGCGCATCACTTGCTTGTAGCCGTCCCAATGACGCGCGCGAAACCGCTCTGGAATAATCAGATTAAGGCTTTGTCCCAACGCTTCCTGCGCTGCAAAACCAAAGATCCGCTCCGCTGCGGGGTTCCACGAGAGGATCCTCCCTTCCGGATCGGCGGCGATGATAGCGTCGCCGGCGGCCTGAACCAGCCGTTCAAAATCTATTGCATTGCTCATTGTCATCTCCACGGTCACTATCTTATCATCCGCTGCTGTGATGGACGTCGGGCACCTACGAGTGTTTTCGGACACCCGGCGGAACTAAGAACCACATCTACAGCATTCGATCGTAAGATTTCGCGCTAGGCTAAGTCAAAGTCAAACTTGATCCCTGATTGAACGCGAAACTGTAAGCAGTCTACTCAACTGATAGGACACACACTCAGGACGCGCCTGGCGCTGCGTGTTTTATCTTCGTCTGCCGTAGCCGAACGAACGCTTACCCGGCGCGCCGTGACCGCGGCCGCGGCCGAAAATGGGCTTCGGATTGGGATCGAGAAGTCGTGTATAGGAGTAGTTAAAATTCTCCAGCTT
>JAJONK010000371.1 GCA_021323355.1 Deltaproteobacteria bacterium | reverse complement strand
AAGGACGGCAAAGATTACAAGCTTAACCTCATCGATACCCCGGGCCACGTCGATTTCACTTACGAGGTGTCGCGTAGCTTGGCGGCCTGTGAGGGGGCATTACTGATCGTCGACGCCGCGCAGGGTGTTGAGGCTCAGACGGTGGCCAACGTTCATATGGCGCTGGACCACAATCTTGAAATTCTTCCTGTCATAAACAAAATCGATCTTCCTAGCGCTGATCCCGAACGAGTGCGCAAAGAGATCGAGGACGTAATTGGCCTCGATGCCTCCAATGCGATCCTGGCCAGCGCTAAAGAGGGCGTTGGCACTGAAGAAATTCTCGAAGGCATCGTTCAGCGTTTTCCTCATCCTAAAGGAAGCGTCGATGGTCCGCTGCGGGCGTTGATTATCGACTCGTGGTTTGATCCTTATCATGGCGCAGTGGTGATGATGCGCGTATTCGATGGCAAGGTCGCCAAAGGCTGTCGCATTCGCATGATGTTTAGCGGCCGCGCTTTTGAAGTGAGCCGCCTCGGTGTGTTTGCGCCCGCGCCGATCGAGGTCGACGAATTGCGCGCCGGAGAGGTCGGTTTTTTGATGGCGGCGATTAAAGAAGTAGCCGAGACGCGAATCGGCGACACGGTCACACTCGACGATCGCCCAGCCGGGGAGCCGTTGGCCGGGTTCAAGCCGATGAAGCCAATGGTCTTTAGCGGCCTCTATCCGACCGACGCCCATCAATACCAAAATTTGCGCGAAGCACTGGATAAGTTACGATTAAACGATTCATCGTTCACCTTCGAGCCGGAAACATCTCAAGCCCTGGGTTTCGGATTCCGCTGTGGCTTTCTCGGCCTGCTCCACATGGACATCATCCGGGAGCGTCTCGAACGCGAATTCGCTTTGAGCCTCATCACCACGGCCGCCACGGTGGTCTACCGGGTCGTTAAAACGAACGGCGAAGTCCTGCAGATCGATAATCCGGTGCGATTGCCGCCGGAGGGAGACATCGAGCAGATCGAAGAGCCGATCATTCAAGCAACAATTCATTTGCCGCAGGAGTTCCTCGGAGGAGTGCTCGGGCTTTGTGAAGAAAAACGCGGCACGCAGAAAGAGATCCGCTATCTCGGGCCCAAGCGAGTGATGATCGTTTACGAGCTGCCGTTGAATGAAATCGTCGTTGATTTTTACGATCGCTTGAAGTCGGTCAGCCGGGGCTATGCTTCCATGGAATACGAGCTAGCTGGCTATCGCGTCGCGGATCTGGTTAAACTAGACGTGCGAATTAACGGCGATGTGGTGGACGCCATGTCGATGATTGTGCATCGCGATAAGGCGTACTATCGAGGCCGCGATCTTGTGCAAAAAATGCGCGAGCTCATCCCGCGACAGATGTTCGAAGTCGTTATCCAAGCCGCCATTGGCAGCAGAATCATATCTCGAGAGGCGGTAAAAGCGTTGCGAAAGAATGTCACGGCCAAGTGCTACGGCGGTGATATCACCCGCAAAAGAAAATTGCTGGAGCGGCAAAAAGAAGGAAAAAAGCGCATGAAACAGGTGGGCAAAGTAGAGATCCCCCAGGAAGCGTTTCTCGCTGCTCTCAAGGTTTAGATCGGAGCTCTATGTCAGCCGGAAAAGCTACCAAGGCGGAGGGTCAATCATTGGCAAAAAGCAAATCGACCTTCCGTGAATACGCCGAAGCGATCGGGATGGCGCTACTCTTGGCGCTTTTCATCCGGACCTTCATTGTTCAAGCGTTCAAAATACCATCTGGGTCGATGATCCCGACTTTACAGATCGGCGATCACATTCTCGTTAACAAGCTCAGTTACGGCATTCGGGTGCCGTTTCTAGAAGATTACGTGGTTGACTTCTCGAAACCAAAACGAGGCGACGTAGTCGTGTTTATCTTTCCTGAAGACCGCAGCAAGGATTTCATTAAGCGCGTGATCGGTGTGGCGGGGGATGAGGTTCAGATTCGCGGCAAAAAGGTTTTGATCAACGGAAAAGAAATCGACGATCCCCACGCGCATTTCGAAGGCGATGATCCACAAACCGCTGGCCTTTCGAACCGCGATGATTACGGTCCGCGCACCGTGCCGGAGAATCATATTTTCCTCATGGGCGATAACCGCGATCGGAGTTACGATAGTCGATTTTGGGGTTACGTCAACTTGGACGAGGTGCGCGGCAAGGCATTTTTGATCTACTGGTCCTGGGATGGCGCCGATCGTTGGGTGCGCTGGGAGCGTCTCGGCAGCCTGATCCGTTAGCAGATAGGGCTGGACTAATCCAGGGAAGATAGACAACTGCTCTAGGCGACTTCAAACATGAAAAAAGGGAAAATCGTCTTAACCGGACTAGCGGTGTTGGTGTTGTTATTGGTGATCGTCAATATTTTATTGATGGCCGGTAACCAGTCACTGCAGCTCAGCGTCAACGAGCGGCAACAGTACATCGCTGAAACTATCCAACTGGAAGCGCTGAACCGGCAGGTGATAGGCGTGCTGGCGGAAATGGCGCTGAAAACCAACGATGGACAACTGAAGGAACTTCTCGCCGGAGTCGGCATCAACCTGTCACCGGCGCCAGCGCAACCTTCCGGGGCTAAGTCAAAGTAAGGTATTTTGATCATGGATGAAGCGCTGAGCGAAATCGAAGAACGTGAGCGCGTCGCGCCGCCGGTGCAACGAGGCGCCAATCTGCCGCTGACGATCTTGCTGATCGCCTTGGTGCTCTGGTTTGGTTTTCAAACACTACAGCTCGCTACCGAGCGCGCAAACCTCGGCGAGGCGCGGGGTCACCAGGAAGCGGCCATGCAGGAAGCGCAAAAACTTCGCACGCAATTCGAGTCTTTGATCAGCAAAACCAGTGAATTGGCCAACAAAGGCCATGCCGGCGCTAAGCTCGTGATGGAGGAGCTGCAGAAGCGTGGAATGGCGGCTCAGCCGGAAGCGATCATTCCGCAGAAGTAATCTGATAAGCACCATTCTGTTGAACCTGCCATAGTTTCCTCTTAAGCTTGTTTCTTCTGCCTCGACGCCTACAGGAGAACATTTGGACGCCTTTCATACACTTATACAGCGTTGGTTCCTCGAACGATTCGAAAGTCCGACGCCGCCCCAACAGGAGGGTTGGTTATCGATCGTGCGGGGCCAGCCGACGCTTATCGCGGCTCCCACCGGATCGGGTAAAACGCTGGCTGCTTTCTTATGGTCTATCGATCGGCTGTTTAAGCGGGCAATCTCAGGGGAGTTGCGCGATCAGACCAGCGTGGTTTACGTGTCACCGCTGAAGGCTCTCGGCAACGACATCGCTAAAAACTTGCAACAGCCGCTCGATGACATCTTTCATCTTGCTTACAGCGAAGGAATCATGTTGCCGGAGATTCGCACAGCGGTGCGCTCGGGAGACACGCCGGCCCGTGAACGTCAATTGATGGTGCGCCGGCCGCCGCACATTCTCATCACGACACCGGAATCACTGTACATCCTGCTGACATCACCGCGCAGTCGCGAATTTCTAAGAAATGCCGAGACCGTTATCATCGACGAAATTCATGCCATTGCAGCGGACAAGCGCGGAGCCCATCTGGCGCTTTCGCTTGAGCGACTCAATCAATTGGCAGAGCGGCCTTTGCAACGGATCGGCTTGAGCGCGACGCAAAAACCCGTTGAGGAAATAGCACGGCTGCTAGTCGGCTCCCAAGGAGTGCGGGAGGACGGCAGCCCCGACTGCGTGATTGTCGATGCCGGTCACAAACGCGATCTAGAGCTTCGCATCGAGGTTCCCGATGAGGAGTTGGGGCCGATCATCCGCCAGGATATTTGGTCGGCG
>JAJONK010000370.1 GCA_021323355.1 Deltaproteobacteria bacterium | reverse complement strand
AGTGATTTTCGGTTGAAGGCGGCGGCACGGTTTGGAGCCCAGGCTACGATTCACGGCGCCGAGCAGGTTCCGGATCGGTTACGTGAGCTGAACGAAGGCAGGTTGGCTGATCTGGTAATTGTCTGCACCGGCGCCATGCCCGCGATTCAACAGGCGGTAAAATCGGTCGATCGCGGCGGCACGCTACTATTTTTTGCGCCAACGGCAGCCGGAGTTGATGTGCCGATACCCTTGTTTGAATTTTGGCGAGATGAAATTTCCATCGTCACTTCGTACGCCGGTAGTGGCGATGATTTGATTGAATCGCTGGAACTTATCCGAACTCGTCAAGTGCTGGTTGGAGAGATGATCACGCATCGATTGCCGTTGTCGCAGGCGGGTTTAGGATTTCAACTTACCGCGAGCGGCTCGGCATCGATCAAAGTGATTCTCGATCCTTTGATTTGAGAGGCGCGTGCCTCCGGTCATTTCGTCATCCCTAACTCTTTGCGAGCTTTGTTTAGAAAAGAATAATCGACGACATCGGAAACAGGGATCGGCTTTGTCACCTTGGCGTTTTCGCGGGCGAGGTCAATGAGCACTTGAACGGATTCCGGCCGAACATAGGCGTCCTTGGTTAACACCCGGCTCACGTGCCGGAACATTTCTCCGGCCATTCTTCTATCGTTTATGTTCCATTGCTTCATCAGAATATTGGTCACCGCATCGGTATTATTTCTGTCCCAGATAAACTGCAGGCCGCGTACTGTGGCGCGCACCATTCGATAAACCTCGTCCGGGTTCTCACGGATCCTCTTGTGTGAAGTCCCGAAGCCATTTTGGGCAAACTCCACAATATCGCCAAGAAATAGCAGCTCATTGTAGCCCTTCTCTAGTGCCACGATGTTCTCCGGGACAGAAAGCAGCGAGGCGTCGACGACACCGGACTCGAGAACCGCGAAGCGGCTGGCTGCGTTCCCTGACATCTGCAAAACTGAGACGTCTTTACCAGGCTCGAGTCCAATTTGTTTCAATGCTTGGTTAGCGAGAAGTGTGGCCGAGCCTCCCGGCGAGCTCCCGGCAATTTTTTTTCCCTTCAACTGTTTGACGTCTTTGATATTTTTTTGACCAACGAGAAACAACAGTGGCTTAGAGACCGTGAAGAGCAAAACCTTCATCGGCTGATCCCGAACCGCCGCGCCGATGGTGCCGGTCACAGCGCCGTTGTAGTCGACGTCTCCATTCAACACGGCCGTGCTTGCCAGGTTCGCGGGCATAAAGATGATTTCCAGATCGATCCCTTCATCCTTAAAAAATCCACGGTGGAGCGCCGTATAAATCGCCAGGAAAGAGACATTGGTGGAAGAACTGCCCATGCGCACTTTCTTTAACTGAGACTGGGCATGGCCAGCGGAAGGGAAGTGAACAGCACCCACCGCCACGGCGAACATTAAAAGGACTCTTGTCATGTGTTGGAAAAGTTTCATAGCTGCATCCTTGCTTCCGTTGGTCTCTTGAGGATCAATCCAGTTGGCTCCATTGTTTGAACTCTTCAAGCCCCAAGCGGGTTAGTGTGTCTACATAGGGCCGACCGGTTCTTTCATGCCGCCCGGATAAACGGTAGTACTCGAAAATGAGCTCGGGCAACCATTTCGCAATGGTGAAGCCCTTGTACTTGCCGTCAGGGATCGGCTCGAGAAAGCGCGGTCCCACGTCTTGCCAATCATGGTCGGCAATCCACCCGCGCTGGGTGCCGAAAACGCTTTGAAGAATGATGCTCCGGTGACCGACGTCGATGGTTTCGTCGAGGCTGACGTTCCACCCTGTGGTTGCATTGAGCGAGTCCACCATACTTTTCACGCCGTCGGGCGGTTTGTCGTTCAAGGCGAACCAGCAACCACCCATGACTCCACAGGCCTGGCGAATTTGCTCCGTTAGAAGATGCGAATTCGTCCAGCCATCGGGCTGAGTCGGATCGAGCGGACCCCACTTCTCTCGATATAACAGATCAGCGGGCGGCTCTGTACCGCCAGCACCCTGCGGTTTCATGCCGCCGCTTGCCACCAGTTCGCGCAACATTTGGCTGAGCAGCGGCCGCCATTCATGTTGCGCCGGTGTCCCGCCCTTTGTGTGCACCACCCAATTTTTTGCTTCGCCTCCCAGTGCTTCGGCAAGTTCTTTAGGGCCATCGGCGAGAATATTGCCAAGCCATGTTTCGCGTCGCGCGCAGCGTTCCAGCAGAGTTTCGGCTGCGTGCAAATTGCCCCATTCCAATCTCAAACCGTCGGTACGATCTGCTCCAAGAACGCCCTTTTCCCAGGCCTCGAAGGCTAGTCCGGCGCCGCAGGCGAAATGGCTGCACTCGATTCCCAAATCGTTGATGCGCTCTGATAGATAGAGCACGTCGTTACCCTTGAAACCAAGGTTGTAGAAAGTGTCCATCCATTCGCTGCCTGCGTTGAAGTGTCCGACTGCGCCTTTGAAGCGGCCTTCGCCGACTTTCACGTCCCAGGGGCACATGCGTGGGCACTGGAAGCAGGGCCTCAAGACGACCTGGTTTTGATCCAAGCCCTTGGCCTCATCGGTGATGACGGTACTGCGCCAATTAAGTTTCGTAATCGCGCCCCAATCCTCGCCGTGTCCGACGCTGGTCAGACGTTTTTTAACTGTGGTTGTGCGCGACGCGATTGCTTTGCGCCAACGCAGTCCGGCTTCGATCAGCGTATTCTTGTCGTGCACCCGTGGACGCTTGGTGCCCCATGCGACAATGGCCTTAAGTTTTTTCGAGCCCATCACAGCGCCCAAGCCATGGGCGGCGTTATGATTGTAGTCATTGACGAACATAGCGGCACGAATCAGACTTTCGCCGGCCGGTCCGATACACCCCACCCGCGCGTCCTGATGACCGGATTCGTCTCGGAGTATATCTTCGGTGTCGCGCGCCCCTTTACCCCACAGGCGCCCAGCATCGCGCAATTCAACCTTGTCTTCGCCGATATAAAGATAGGTCGGTGCCTGCGTCGCACCGGTGATGATGACACCGTCATAGCCGGCTGCTTTAAGTGATGTGCCGAAATAGCCGCTGGTTGCGCCTCGACCCAAGGTGTAGCGAGTTGCCGGGCTGAGATAAACGAAGCACATTTTCGTGCCGCCCGGGGTAAAGCCGGTTCCCGTAATGGGTCCAGTCATGCCAACGATGACATTGCGGGCATCATAGGGGTCGATATTCATCGGCAATTCGTTAAGGAGAACGTACTCAGCGAAGAGTTGACCGCCCCAGTATTTTCGCAATATGGGCTCTTCCGGAAGATGCAAATCGATCAGTTCTCTCGTGCTGAGATCGACCCGCAAGATCTTACCCATATACCCGCCGGGCAACCGCGTCCGGCGTTGGGCTGGAAAGAAGTTTCTGTAGTCGGAGCTCTCAGTCATTGATGTCTCACTCGGGCTTATAGGTTCAAATTGTTTAAAACTTCAAGACGTTCAAGCCGTTAAATCCAATTTCCGCGCAACCGTTGCTGTACAACCGAAGATGGAATCGATGATGCCTCTTCAAATGGGCGACCTACCTCTTGCCAACCGTTGGTTCCGGACCGCCAAGCTATTAGTCCCGCCTGCGTCCCTGCGTAAAGACGAACTCCTTCGTTCATCGCACTTATCCCCTGTAAGTGTTGTGACGTCTAATCACGCGCTTCAGCTCCGTTTTCCACATATTTCAAACGTTCCAATCGTTTCCAGTGAGTCCGATAACTTGGCATAGAATTGCTACTGGAACTGCCACTTTCTCGATTACGGGAACAGTTCGATTTTGCCGGTTCCGCCTTGCCGATCCCAGGTGGATTCC
>JAJONK010000023.1 GCA_021323355.1 Deltaproteobacteria bacterium | reverse complement strand
ATATCTGCCTCGTCGAATTGATTTATTTTCGGAATAGTTGTCCAGGACTCCAACATGCGGCGGCTGACAGTTCGTCGCAACGGAGATAACTTCTCTCGATGAACCGGACCCCACTTGGAAAAATCGATAACCTCCCTGGGAGCGGCGGGAGCGCTTTGGCCGGATCCCTGGGGCTGCTGGAGCTCTTGCAATTGCTGTATGTACGCGCGCACATCGGCCATGCGGATTCTTCCGCCGGCTTCACTGCCGCGAACTCTTGTCAGGTCAATGCCAAGCTCTTGGGCGATCTTCCGCACAGAGGGCGGCGCCGGCGGCGCCATTCCCGCGCTCGACTGGTAATGAAAAGTCTCGGCGGGTTTCCGCCCCGCCTCGGGTTCGGCAGCTGTTCGAGCCTTTGGAGCCGGCGCGACGTCAGGTTGCGCGCGGTTGGAAGACGAACTCGGCGCTGAATTCGTCGCTTCACTCGTCGCTGTCTTGGAACCACTCTCTATGGAAATCAGGACCTGTCCAACCGAGACCTCCATCCCTTCCTTGACGTGAACTTTGGTAACCGTGCCGCTGCTGGGAGAGGGTATCGAGCCAACCGCTTTCTGAGTCTCCAACTCCATGAAAGCCTGATCCTTGTTGATCTCCTGGCCTTCGGAGACAAGAATGTTAACTACTGTTCCGGATTCCACACCCTCAGCGAGTTGCGGGAGTTTAACGTCCATATCACTTTGTAGGTTGTTCGGGCTTATAGGTAAAACGGAAATGATTTTTCAGGATCTATTCCGAGTTTTTTTAGGGCGGACTCGACCGTCTGGGCCGGCAGTAAGCCCTTTTGGTAGAGAGCATAGAGGGTGGCCACAGTGGAAAGTTCAGCATCGACTTCGAAAAATCGCCTCAAATTGGGCCTGGTATCGCTGCGTCCAAAGCCATCGGTGCCGAGTGTCGTCAGCCCGCCCGGCACCCACGGCGCTATCTGATCGGGTACCATTTTCATGTAATCGGATACTGCGATAAAAACACCCTCTTCGTTCTGTAGCAGGGACTCCAAATACGACTTCTTGGGCACCGCGGTTGGATGAAGCATATTCCATCGCTTGGTGCGAAGCGCGTCGCCTCGGAGTAGCTTGTAACTGGTAGCGCTCCACACATCTGCTGAAACGTCAAATTGTTCCGCGAGCATTTCCTGAGCGCGCAAGGCTTCGCGAAGTAGCGGTCCGCTGCCGAATAGATGCGCCTTGTGCGCCTTCCCTCTAGGAGCTGATTTGAAACGGTAGAGGCCCTTGATAATCCCGTCTTCTACCCCTTCAGGCATCCCGGGCATTGGATAACTCTCATTGTACAGCGTCAGATAGTAAAAGTATTCTTCGCCGTCGGCATACATCCGTTTCAAACCGTCGCGAATGATCACCGCTATTTCATAAGCAAACGCCGCATCATAGGTGAGAAGTGTCGGCACAGTGCTGGCCAAGAGATGGCTATGACCGTCTTGATGTTGCAGGCCCTCGCCGTTTAGTGTTGTGCGGCCCGCGGTGGCGCCTAACAGAAAACCTTTACTTTTGCTGTCGGCCGCCGCCCAAATCAAATCTCCGATCCGTTGAAATCCGAACATCGAATAATAGAAGTAGAAGGGGATCATGTTGGTCCCAAGATTGGCGTACGAAGTTCCGGCGGCAATAAACGAGGACATAGCGCCCGCTTCGGTAATGCCTTCTTCAAGGATCTGCCCATCTTTCGCTTCGTTGTAGTAGAGTAGGGTTTCCCGATCGACCGGTTCGTAGAGTTGACCCTTAGACGAATAGATCCCGATCTGGCGAAAGAGGGAGTCCATGCCGAAGGTTCTAGCTTCATCCGGAATGATCGGCACAATCCGCTTGCCCATCTCTTGATGGCGCAGGAGTTTTGTCAGGATTCTAACCGTTGCCATTGTTGTCGACATCGCGTGTTCTGCTGAACCCTTGAGGAACTCTCCGTACTCGCCGGCATCGGGCACTTTAAGGGCTGTGGCGCTGACTTTTCGTTCCGGGACAAAGCCGCGTAATTGTTTTCTTCGTTCCAGTAGGTATTGGGTTTCAGGACTGTCTAGCGGTGGACGGTAAAAAGGCGTTTCGACAACTTCCTCATCCGGCAGGGGAATATCGAAACGTGTGCGAAACTCGCGCAGCTCCCGTTCGTTGAGCTTCTTCTGCTGGTGAGTAATGTTACGGCCTTCTCCTGTCTCCCCCAAACCGTAGCCCTTGACGGTTTTGGCCAAGATAACAGTCGGCGCGCCTTTGTGTTCGACCGCTGCCTTATAGGCTGCGTAAACTTTTGCCGGATCATGACCGCCCCGCAGCAATTTGCGTATTTGATCGTCGGTGAGGTGGTTCACTCTCTCCAAAAGCTCGGGATACTTGCCGAAGAAGTGTTTGCGAGTATAGCTGCCCGGCTCTACCGAATATTTCTGATAATCTCCGTCTACCGCCTCCTCCATTCTTTTGAGCAGCAATCCATCATTATCCGCTTCAAGCAGCGGGTCCCAATTTGACCCCCAAATGACTTTGATCACGTTCCAGCCCGCGCCCCGAAAAAGCGATTCGAGCTCTTGAATGATTTTGCCATTGCCGCGCACAGGACCGTCCAGCCGTTGCAGATTGCAATTCACAACCCAGATTAGGTTATCTAGATTTTCGCGAGACGCCACTGTGAGTGCTCCAGAGGCTTCGGGCTCGTCCATCTCACCGTCGCCCGGGAAACACCAAACTCGCGGCTCTTCGCCACTGAGTAAGCCCCGGCTTTTTAAATACCGATTAAAGCGCGCCTGATAAATTGACATAATCGGCGCCAGTCCCATCGATACCGATGGAAACTGCCAAAAATTCGGCATCAGATACGGGTGAGGATAGGATGAGACACCCCCGACGTTTGATAGCTCTTGTCTGAAGTGATGAAGCTTGGGCGCGTTGATTCTCCACTCCACATAAGCGCGCGAGTACGATCCGGGAGAAGCATGGCCTTGGAAATAGATCATATCCGCATTGTTATCGCCGTCGCTTCCTCTGAAGAAATGGTTTAGCCCAACTTCATAGAGAGTTGCCGCAGACGCATAAGTCGAAATGTGGCCGCCGATATCGGCGTGAAGTCGATTGGCTTTAACCACCATCGCCATGGCGTTCCAACGTACGTAGCTCTTGATCCGCCTTTCGATCTCGCGATTTCCTGGATACTTCGGCTCTTTCTCTGCCGGGATGGTGTTGAGGTAGGGTGTGCTGATTCTGTCGGGAACTTTGAGTCCTGATTCGCGTAAACGATCGGCAAGCTCGTCCAGAAGGTGACCGGCTTGTTCCGATTCTTCGTTCTTTAGAATATATTCGAGTATGTACTCCAGAGAAGCAACCCACTTGTTTCGATCGCTCTTGAGTCCTTTGCCGTTGCCGCGGTTGGTTTCAGGGTTGGGAGTGTGAGCCGCGTCTTTTTCTTCTCGCTCCATGGAAGTCTCCTAGCGGTTTAGCAGACAACAAAAAGTCACCGAAATCAACTAACCGGATGCAATATATCGAACTTACTCTGTCTGATCCAGCAAGCAATCTCGCCTGCGACGAGGCGTTGGTTGAACTATTCGAAGCCCGCCGCGCACCGGATTGTCTCCTAAGAATCTGGGAACCGAAAAACCATTTCATTGTGTTGGGTCATTCGAATCGGATCGATTCCGAGGTGGATGTCGCGGCCTGCGAATCGGAGCGACTGTCGATTTTTCGCCGTTTGAGCGGCGGCGGAACTGTTATGCAGGGACCTGGCTGTCTGAACTATAGTTTGATTTTACGAAATGGCGTCGACATTCCTCTGGGCATCGCAGAATCGTTCCAGGTTGTGTTAGAGCATCATAAGCAATGCATTCAAGAAATGATAGGGGATTGTGTGGACATTGCCGGTGTAAGCGATCTTGTTATCAATGGCCGGAAATTTTCCGGCAACGCGCAATACCGCAAGCGCCGGTTTACTCTAGTGCACGGGACTTTTTTACTCAATCTAGATCCGGCAATCGTTGCTCGCTGTTTGCGGCTACCATCGAAACAGCCGGTCTATCGTCAGAACCGATCCCATGACTCTTTCATGCGCAATCTTCATCTAGATCCGAACAACGTGCGTAAAGCACTAAAAGCGGTATGGTCTGCAAGTGATCAATTCAGCGAAGTTCCGAACGCCATGATCGCCGATCTTAAGGAGAGCCGCTATGGGCGGCCAGATTGGACACGCAAATTCTGAAGGATCGATTACAGGAAGGCGTCAGAATATTGGTCGGCGACGCCTCCCGTGAAAGACGCGATAAAAAGTGGTGGCGGTGGGCGGAGTCGAACCGCCGACGCCGCGGATATGAGCCGCGTGCTCTGACCAACTGAGCTACACCGCCGTGGAATTCCAAATTAAGCTGGGATGGCGAAAAGATCAAGAAGCATGGAGCTTGGGCCTTTTGCTCCAGTTGTCGTGGACCAAGATCTTCTGAATAGTTTTCGTTCCTCGCTTGATTTGAAAGAGGACTTTCTCTTCGATCGCAAGACAACTCAATTTATTCCCGTAAACAAGCCCGGTATCCAATCCGATTTTGTACGGAAGATCGAATAGCGCTTCTTTTTGCGGAGTGTGGCCGAACAGAACGGTGAAAGGAAGTTTGTGCGGATTTCGAATAAACTCGCCCCGAATCCAATACATCTCCGCGGCGGTTTGTTCTTCTAACGTTTTAAGCGGCTGAATTCCCGCGTGAACGCATAGATACGGTTTTACCAGGTAGAAGGTCTCAAGATTCTGATAAAATCTTAAATGTGCTGGTGGAAGTTGTTCGGCAACTTCAATGCCGCCGAAGGTACGTGCGGGGATGCCATAACTGGCGAGAGTAGCAAGGCCGCCATTACTTAAAAAAACATCTCCATGGTTCCCTGACAAGCCGAGGTAATCCAAAAACATGTCCTCATGGTTCCCCTTTAAAAAAACCGCTTCTACGTTCGCTTGCTTCGGAAGTTCCAAGAGGTAAGAAACTACACCCATGGAATGAGGACCACGGTCAATATAATCGCCCAGGAAAATCAGGCGGTCACCGTGTTCAACAGGCAACTGTTCAATGAGATAGCGGAGTTCGGCTAGACAACCATGTATGTCTCCAACCACATAAGAAGTCATTACCCGCTCATCGTAGGTCACTGCGACTCATACTTCAAACTGCGCATACGTGGTCTATAAAAAATTGACGCAAATCATCGCATTTGATAAAAGAACGCAATGAAGATCCGTGACGTTTACTCTAGCTATCCCCTTATGTTGGGAATTTTGTGTCTATTTCTCGGCGCTGGAAATTGGATTGTTGGCATTTCTGAGAGTGCAAAATATCAAGCGCTATTACACAAAACCGCACAGACGGGCCTAGAAGAATCTTACCGCAGCTTCCAGGAACTCGATCAACAGAAGAATGAAGAGGTTCTGCTGCGAATCAATAAAGACAGGGAGAGGTATAACGCCGCGCGTGTCAAATTAGACTTTTACCACGTCGTTCTGATTGGCGGGCGCTGGCTACTACTGATTGGAGCTGGGGTAACTGTCGCATCGATCATACGCCTGATACGCCGGGATGCTCCCGTGAGTATCTCGGCTACTTAATGCCTACCCGCGCTATTTGGACGGCTTCGATTTCTGATATTTACGGTAATCGTATCCGGTGGCCATGGCGAGTAGTATATCTTCCATTCCACCGGGCTTCTCGCGTCGCAGAATGAGCAATCGTTCATAGAACTCTTTGAAGTCTTTATACACCCGTTGATTTTCGTCTACCTTACGAAGAAAAAAGTCCTTAATACGAGTAACCGTGAACCGCAATGCTGAGAAGCGTAGTTCATTAGGAAATGAATCCCACTCTGGAAGGGACAACGGCCGCAAGCTCTCGTAACCAGAAATCAGCGCCTCGAAGCGATCGATACGATACCTGCCATCGACAAAGCACAGCGCGTTAACGGCGGTAGCGAGATCGTAAATGAGCTTTCCACGGCAAGCTGCCTCAAAGTCCAGGACGCCAACCAAGCGGGTACCCTTAAATTTAACGTTGTCAGGAAAAAGATCTCCATGGATTATGCCTTTCGGCAAATTGTTGTCCAAATAGTTCTCGAGATAGGAAAATTCATCGTCTAGAACCCTTATAATATGCTTCAGATGAGGTGGCAGCTGACGCCGCGCCTCTCGATAAGTCATGACGATCCGGTTGAAACCAAAGCGATTATCTATCCCTTTTTTGTATCCCCGGCCGATAAGATGGAGATTGGCTAAAGCGTTGCCTAAGGCGGTCAAATGCGTCGCAGTTAGCGATTCGACCCCAAGCTCGGCCCCTTCCAGGTAACGGCTGATGGTCAGTATCTTGCCATTAAAATCCACATAATGGCGGCCGGTTTTACTCTTAATCGGCTGCAAACAAGGAAAACCCTGCTTTTTCAAATAGAAAAGCAAATCAAGCTCCTGCTTGACTTCTAATTCTCCCTTAATTTCGTCTATTTTGGCGAAAAATCGTCCCCGCTTGGTCTCAAGAAGATAATGCGTATTTACAGATCCGTTTTTGATTCCGGTGACACCGACAAGCTCGCCGAGGGCAAACTCATCGGCGATCTTGAGAGCGTCTTTTTTCGCCAGTGTAGTGTAGATAGCCATCTCTTAAGTTACCGACTGATTTCAGGTTTTTTAGCGAAAGATTCCCACCGGATCGCTAACCCCGCTAAATGTAATGAAAAAAGATGCTTATGTCAATAACCAACTCCGCGCAATGATGGTAAACAAGAGCGTACCAAATCGATTGTAGATGACCCAATTATAGCGGGGCGAGATCTACAGTGGGAGAAATCGACCAAAACAGTTTCGAGGAACTTTCTTCTAGGGAGCTCTTTTTTGATCAGAAGTTTTCAGCGCTATTTAAAATTCAATTACCGGACCTCGATTGGTAGGCAAGATCAACTCCTGATCATCGGTTGAACGTGTGAAAGTTAAGAAACGTGTTATTACACAAGTATGTGGATAAACTTTTCTCTTGACAATTCTACATACGTTTTCTTAATGTCCTTGGCGGTGAGTTCGGTGGCTTGTCAATAGTGGGACACTCCAGCGGCATTGATCATAATAAGGGCGGTAGAGTGTTTGGAATAGACTAATGTACGAGAACGGCTTTGGTCGGGGCAGTACCGTAAGATTCGAGTCCGCATGCTGTCGCCCGGCAACATCGACAGGAGGTTTAGGGGAATGGCAACCGGAAAGGTAAAGTGGTTCAATAATTCCAAAGGGTATGGTTTTATTGAAAAAGAGGGAGGCGGCGATGTGTTTGTTCACTACACCGCCATTCAAGGCGATGGATTCAAGACTCTTAACGAAGGCCAGTTAGTCGAATTTGAACTATCCCAAGGGGATAAAGGCCCCCAAGCAATCAACGTCACAAAAGTTTGACTAGAACAACGAACTCGCCCGATGAGCGAAAAATTCGCATCGGCGGTTGCCCGGTTTATACCTAATAAACCGTATAAACCGTTTGCATGGGTTAACTTGTAGTTCAGTTGCTGTTTAGTTGCGGGAGAGAAATGGAAGAGAGGAATACTAGATCATGCAAGTGGACAGGGTGAACACCGTCGACGACTCTAAGTTTGGGCAGGACCGACTCCTGAGTGAGACAGTAGTTCTGACACGTTTAGACAAGGCGATCGGTTGGGCACGCAAATATTCCTTGTTTCCGTACCCGTTCGCGACAGCGTGCTGTGCGATGGAGTACATGTCATTATCGATGTCGCCCTACGATATCGACCGTTTCGGCGCCCTTCTGCCCCGCTTCAGCCCACGTCAGGCAGATCTGTTGATGGTGATCGGTACTGTCAATCATAAGTTGTCGCCAGTTTTGAAGCGTGTCTATGAACAAATGTCCGAACCCAAATGGGTTATGGCATTTGGCGCATGCGCGGCCAGCGGCGGTTTCTATGACAATTACGCCACTGTCCAAGGAATTGATCGCATCATTCCAGTCGACGTTTATGTCCCGGGTTGCCCGCCACGGCCTGAAGCGGTACTTGATGGTCTGATGGAGTTGCAGAAGCGGATTGCACATGCAAAGCAGCCCCTATGAGCGATGAGGTGACAGGCATCCTGGCGCACAACGATGACTTGTTTCACCACGGCGTAATCACTAAATTATTCCCATCTAATAACACCGGTATTGTGCGAATCGAGAGCGGCCGCGAGGTCTTCTTTTCGTACGAATTCGTGATTCTTACCGGCGAAGCCAAATCGCCACTGCATCTAAAGGTCGGACAGCCGGTGGGTTACGACTTGGGGTGGACTCCTAGCGGGCTTCGAGTCACTAAAATAAAGACTTATCCGACGAGCAGTGTCGTCCAGGCGGCCGACACTTCAAAGAGGCAGGGAAGTTAACGCCAATATTTGCCTACTCAAGATCTCTCCCACAAATACACCCAACAGCGCGATATAGAACAAACCTGTTGCCGCCATCGTGTGCGGAATCAGCAAGGTCCGCCAAATCATCCAAGAGAGAACCAATGGTCCCAGGTATCCGATCACGATGCGAGTGATCAACAGGGTCGAGTGATCGGTCCACAGTCTTTCAACTTCCACAACACTGTGGTCGGTGCCGAGAAAGTGCAGCGACAAAAAAGCAACTAATGAGAAGCCACTCTGGACCGCAAGAGAGATAACAAAGAATTTAAAGATCCGAACAAATGGGTCAAGTGTCTGGCCGGTATCGATCAAGTACCAGTGTCCAATAAGCATTCCGACCGTCACACTGCCAAGTAGAAGCGCGGACAGAAAGAAGGATAGCGGGTAAACGAAAGTTTCGATCGAGCCAATTGGTGCCTCGTAAAAGCTATGAGCACTCAAAAAAAGCCCGGCAAGACCTGCAAGAATACAAGCCGCGAACGTTTTTGCTCTGAAGGCTTGTCTTTCACCCCAAAGCGAGACGATATAGCAGGCGAAAAAAGCGATGAAGAGAAAATGCGCAAGCGCCTCAGCAGCCACCATCCGGCTAAAACTGTCCAATATACTCCGCAAATAGAGGTTAGCTTTTCCCCAGAGGCCGAGGACGGCAATTACAAACAGCACGCCACCGGTTGATTTGTAAAACGCCCGATCGAGTTCGTGGAATGGGGTAAATGCCAATCCAAAGAGGCCGCCCAGAGCAATTTGATAGAAAAAAAGTAGAAAGCTGCTGGAGAATCCTCGCATGCTTATTTTTGATTCGGTTTATTCGCGACATGAAGACATACCGCGCCAAATAGAAATCGTTGGAGCGTGACCTGCTCGAAGCCGCATTGTTCAAGTAGTTCCGAAACTTTCTCTGGAGGCACAAACTGGCGCACAGAGTCCGACAGATATTGATATGCGTGGCGGTCCCTGGCGAGAAAGCCGCCGATTAAAGGCATGAAGCGATAGAAGTAGAACGCATACAGGGTCGCGAAAAGACCTTTCGATGGTGGAAACATATCCAAAGAAGCCATCCGTCCGCCAGGTTTTAAGACTCGGAAAGCCTGAACAAAAAATAGCCGCAAATCAGAAACATTACGTAATACGAATCCAGTCATTACGCCATCGAAAACATGGTCTCGAAATGGCGGCATGAGTGCGTTTGCCTGAAGAAACTCTGTTCTGCTGGACTTTCGGTTATGCTGCTTGACTCTCGCCAGCTGTATCATTTTGAAGGAAAAATCCAATGCAACGACTTTGCCTTGGACGTGGAGGGATTTGCCGGCGGCAAACGTCAGGTCCCCTGTACCGGTGCCGAGATCGAGGATTTTTTCATGGCCGCTTTTAACAACTGCTGAAACGGCTTTTTTTCTCCACCAGGCATCCAATCGGAAACTGATAACCCGATTGAGTAGATCATACCGACCTGCAATGCGATCGAACATGCGCCGCACATTGTCATTGCTCGGATTGTCGACGGATCCCATCTATTGACGCTCAGCGATATTATCCTGATTCCAGATAAGAGCGGGTGCGTCGGTCAAAAATCTCGATCAATGATGAGTCGAACGAGGGTTTTCAATCCATTGCGATAAAGAGAGGGGGGGAGCTTCTTGATGGACTTTAGTGCATCTTCAGCATAGTGCTTCGAGATTGTCTTCGCCGCTTCTATAGCGTTTCCGGTTCTCAGCGCCGCAAGGGCAGCCGCGATTTGATTTTCGCTCGGCTGTTCGCATTCGAAGGCCTCACAAACGGCGCTTTCCCTGCCTTGCAACGCAAGAATGATGGGCAACGATGGATTGCCGTCGCGCAAATCCATCCCAGTAGGTTTTCCTAAGAGCTCAACGTGTCCGACAACGTCAAGAATATCGTCGACGACCTGGAAGGCGATTCCCATATTGAGACCATAGCGTTCTGTTGCCTCAATTTGATTTGAGTCGGCGCCGGCGAGATAAGCGCCGACTTTGCCTCCAGTATGAAAAAGCGAGGCGGTTTTCCTTTTGACGATTTCTATATAGTCGTCGAGGGTGACATCTCGGTTGCGATTGAAGTGGCCCTGCAGCATCTCTCCTTCGGTCAGCAGTGAGCAGGCATCGGCTGTCCATTGCACAACCCTCTCATCGAACTTTCCTGCAAACTCGAAGGCTTTGATAAAAAGAAAATCACCTGCGACGAGCGTAGATTTAAGCCCAAATTTTTTATAGGCCGAGTCTTTTCCACGCCGGGTCTCAGCCCCGTCAATGATATCATCGTGAAGCAGAGTTGCCGTGTGGATAAGTTCCATGGCGGCAGCAATATCGACGATATCGCTTGCTTTTTTACCTCCAAACGCTAAAAAAGCCAGAATCGTCACGGCCGGACGGACGCGCTTGCCACCGCCGAGAATTGTGTGAGCTGCAATATCAGTAAGTGATTGCTCGCGAGAACGAATCGCGCGCGCCAGCGTCTCTTCGACGAGTTGAAGTTCTTCGCCAATATAGCGAAAGGGATCGCTGCGTCCCTGTAAAGAAGGAATTCTGAAGCCTAAACTCGTAAAGGTATCCGCGGAAGATTTTAGCGTCTTGCTTTTTGTCTCGTGGATCAAAAAAACTCCGTGCGGCGGAGGCGAGAGAGTTAGCAGGAAAATGTCATAGTTCGATAATCAGGTCAAGCCGATGTCGAACGTTCTAGTGGTGCGGATCATCCGGTTTCCGAAAATCTGTGCTTTGTCCGTTTGCGGCCGGAATTCTAAAAGATCCACCAGCTTTGCGTCGGAAAGGTCAATGTTTGCCTTGACAAATTCGGTAACGCCCTAATATATAAAAAACAAACTACTCTTGATAATCCAGTGAAAGGTTAGGAGGAGGGGAGCTCTATGGAAGCAGCACATTTTTTCTTTCGATGGTTTCATTTTTTAGCTGGGATCACCTGGATCGGTATCTTGTATTATTTCAATTTCGTCCAGACACCGTTTTTTGCAGAAACTGAAGCAAGCGTTCGTACAGGAGCCATTCAGAAGCTTGTTCCTCGGGCCCTGTGGTGGTTTCGCTGGGCGGCGATGGTCACCTTTCTGGCCGGCTTGCTGATGTACCTGATGCGCTTAGGCGAGATGGGCGCAGGACTGTTCTTCACCTCATCGTACGGAGTGACAATCACTCTGGGCGGTCTAATGGGGACTATCATGTTTCTTAACGTCTGGTTGGTCATTTGGCCCAATCAGCAGATCGTAATCGCATCAACGAACCAAGTGGCGAGTGGGGGTCAAGCATTGCCGGCGGCCGCGGGTGCGGCACGACGCGGCGCTCTGGCATCAAGGACCAACGTCGTCTTTTCTGTTCCGATGCTCTTTTTTATGGGCGCTGCGAGTCACTACCCCTCGCTGGTCGGACCATCAGCCGCATTCGGCATCTTCTGGGTTTTGTCGCTGATCATTATCGCCGCTGTGGAAATCAATCCGCTGGTGGGGACACAAGGACCAACCAAGAAATTCTTGGATTCTGTTTCCGGCGCACTGTGGGCTGGGTTTATTCTTACCGCTATATTTTACGTTCTATTGCTTGCCCTGATGTAAGGGCAAGCCTCAACGAAGGTAGGCCGCAAGATACGGAATTTCTGACTTCAAAAACGGAAATTGCGGCATTACCTTTGTCGGACGTTTTGGCTTATAGTTGGGCGGGTAGTTACTGGTTAGAACCCGGGTTTCGATCAATTCTTGATCGGAACCTTTCAGGGCTGGACCTATCGGACCGTCTTTCGATGGATCGCTGTTGTGACATGCGACGCAATTGGCGATGTAAACAGCTCTTCCTCTTTCCCAGTCAGGATCTTTGCTCGCCTGCGCCGCCTGATCCGGGTCTCTTGAACAGGCACTCAGGCCCACAGTCATTAAGACGATTACCAAACTTATGAACGCATTTCCCATCTGACGTCTTGCCCATTTGCACTGCTTGCCTAATTCGGCCGCGCGGTCGTAACCCGGCTTTCATCGTGATCGTTACCCGTTTCCCTAGAATTGGCTCTTCAGTAATTCGTGAGAATCAGGCACCGGGTTAACAGCATACCTTTCATTCGGAAAAGATGATCCAGTGATATTAGAGAAATTCTGGCGTGTGTGCTATTAATTCTTGGTGCGAAAGAGGGGAGTCGAACCCCTACGAGTGTTACCTCACAGGATCCTGAATCCTGCGCGTCTACCAATTCCGCCACTTTCGCGAGCTTAGGGCGCGGGAGCGCTCATCATTTATTAGCTTGGGGTTGATGGGTTGTCAACAATCTGATTGCTGTCACGGACAAAGCGAATGAGTAAGATTTTAGTCGTTGAACCCTACAAAATTCTACAAAGAGCAATTGCCCTGAGTTTTTTTCCTGAGCATCAAGTTGAGGTAACTGAGGAGATTCCAGACATGAGCGCGATTGAGCAGCGCTCTTATGATGTTGCCATCATTGATGCGGGAGCGCTGCGCGAAAAGAATACGGCCGGCGATCTGAACCGCTGTT
This sequence comes from Deltaproteobacteria bacterium, assembly GCA_021323355.1. Classification (GTDB taxonomy): domain Bacteria; phylum Desulfobacterota; class Binatia; order UBA9968; family UBA9968; genus WHTF01. The sequence goes on along the minus strand of JAJONK010000023.1, from coordinate 1,024 downwards.
TGCAGGACTGGTCGATACCCATAATTTGGCTGGAGGAGAATACTCCAACGGCCGCGCCGGTACGCGACAAACTGGTGGTGTTACGTAAGCCGATCGTGAGGAATGATCTCCTCGCGGCGCTGACTCGCTGTCAGGCGCAAAGACCAACCTTTCCACCGACGGACCTTGGTGAGAAGCTCCAGAATACGACAGTTTTGATTGACACTGACGTCAAGCCGGATTCGGAGCAAAGAGCGACAATTATAGAACTCGTAGATGTCGTCGAGGAAGAACCAACAGCTCGTATGCAAGACGAGTGGCAGGAGAGAAAGAAACAATAGGCTATGCAACTGGACAAAGCTTATTCGCATAAATCAGTCGAGGCGAAGTGGTACGAACGTTGGACCGAATCGGGAGCCTTCAAACCGTCAAAAGGCGCCGGACCTTATTTTTCAATGGTGATTCCACCACCCAATGTAACGGGATCGCTGCACATGGGGCACGCTCTCAACAACACACTTCAAGACATACTGTGCCGGTACAAACGGATGGACGGGTTTCGTGTCCTATGGATTCCGGGCACCGACCATGCCGGCATCGCGACGCAGAATGTCGTTGAGCGGCGCCTCGCGGCCGAAGGGTTGGACCGTAATCAGCTGGGACGCGAGAAATTCATCGAGAGAGTTTGGTCATGGAAGCAGGAAGCCGGCGATGTCATTTTGCATCAGCTCAGAGCCCTGGGTATTTCTTGCGATTGGGATCATGAACGATTCACTATGGATCAAGGCCTCTCGCGGGCCGTGCGCGAAGCTTTCGTGCGGCTGTGGGACGATAAGCTCCTATACCGGGCGCAAAGATTGATCAACTGGTGTCCTCGCTGTAAAACGGCGCTCTCGGACATTGAGGTTATCCATCAAGAATCGGATGGTAATCTCTGGCATATCGGCTACCCTTTGGCGGAAGATCCATCTAGGGAGCTCGTGGTCGCAACAACCCGGCCGGAAACCATGCTCGGAGACACCGCGGTGGCGGTTCATCCCGACGA
>JAJONK010000369.1 GCA_021323355.1 Deltaproteobacteria bacterium | reverse complement strand
TCCGACATGATGGCGCATCAGAAAGTGGCTGAGATTCTGGATCGGGAAATACTCTCGCTGGAGTTGATTAGCGGCTGGTTCTACCACCTCGACACTTGCTTCTGCCCGCTCTCGGACAAAGTCGCTCTATACTATCCTCCCGCCTTTGACGATTACGCTAAAACGGTGCTTGAAGAGCATATTCCGGATCTCATTTCCGTGCCGGCGAACGAGGCGGAGCGCTTTGCTTGCAACGCCGTGGTCGGCGGCAACAACGTCGTCATGAACACGGGTTGCCCGGTGGCTCGCGGAAAACTCGAAGATCTCGGCTTCAATGTTTATGAAACACCGCTGGATGAGTTTCTCAAAGCGGGTGGCAGCGCTAAATGTCTGACGTTGATCATGGAGTAAAATGGCTGCCGCCGAACAAGCCATTCACAGAGCAATCATTTGGGGTCAGACATCTAATTATCTATTGCTGACAGACTCATTCACGGTTCTCGGCGGCCCAAAAGAAAGAAGACCAGCAACAACTCCCTTGATCCGGCAGCGTTTGAGGGTCACTCATTAGCCGGCAGGTCAAGAAGCACAGACGTTCCTCTGAGAATTTTTCTTATTAATGTGTGATCCTAATTGACGCGCATCGATCGCGGTTTGAAGTCGGTCTTTTATTGAGAAGGTGAACGGCGAGCTTGGCTTCAAAGCCGCCCCTCGCGACGTGGTCGAAGTCGATGGAACTCATTCGCTGCGCGAACCGGCCGAAGCTTACGGGCTAAGTTTTGCCGCTGAAAAGTGAGGCTCTAGGATCTTAAAATAGCTCTTGTGGGATGAAACCGTTAATGAAGCAAAGACATAGCTTCGTCCGACCGACACGCGTGACCATATTCGACAAGCGCCTTTTGGGGAGATTGCCGGTAGACGCTAGTGTGATAAGATCGGGACATGAAGCTGACCGCCGTTTTCGAGCCGGCAAAAGAGGGCGGCTATACCTGCTTTATTGAGGAAATACCTGCCGCTATTTCGCAGGGTGAGACTCTCGCCGAAGCAAAGGCCAATCTACTGGACGCCCTCAAGCTAGTGTTGCAGTGCCAGCGGGAGTTGGTGGAAAAAACCCTCTCGCCTGAGGCATTGCGCGAGTCGATTGAACTTCCCGATCCATGAAACGGATCGATTTGGAGCGCCACCTGCGCGAACAGGGTTGCACCCTTTATCGCGAGGGTGGCGGTCACTCGATCTGGTTGAATCCTTCCCTCCGCAAGATCGCTAGCGTTCCGCGTCATCGAGAGATCAAAGACGGCACGGTTCGCGCGATCTGCAAGCAATTGGAAATTCGCCGTCCTGAATAGTCACTGTCTAAGTACCACGATAAGTAGTTCTTAACTCCGAACACGACCCCTGTCCGGGATTAAAGTCTCTGTAATAGAAGGACATCACAGAGCTCCTGAAAGGCCACCAACAGAACGCCGAGTGCGAGTTCAACTCATCAACCCGTCATTGTAAAAGCTTTTCGGCACAAAATTGAAGAAATGGCCCGCCCCCTCGATGATGCGCTGCGAGTGTGGCGTGCCCGCGGGAATGTTCACTCCGACCGGGCTCTCGACAACCATTTTATCATCGCGGATCTGGAACTCGATTTTGAGTCCGGTCAATTCAGGTCCGGTGCCGATCGCAATGTGCTGCGTGTCGCAGTTGTGCCGGTGCATATCGACGTAGTTCGCTTGACTCGGTTGCACCCCGGCGACGCTACGCACCACGGTGTAGAAGTTGGCCTCCGGCTTCAAGTTGCCGTCGACAAAAACATAACGCGTCCCTGGCGCCGCATCGGTATGGTACTTGATCTCCGTCGTCGGCCGCACTTCCGGCTTAAAAATGTAAGCGGCGTATCGTGCAAAGTCGCGTTCGCCTTTACCGACATCGAACGGCTTATCTTCATGAGTGTAACCGCGGTTGCGAAACAAGACCGTTACACTGCCGTTGCCGGCAGTCACTTTGTACTCGTGCACTGCGCCCATGGGAATGTAGACACACGCGGGCGAAACGATCTTGTGCACTTTCCCTTCAAAGATGATCTGACCTTCGAGCCCCGTGAGATCCGAATGATTACCGATGAAGTAATAGAACTCGTCGGTATTGTGACAATGCGGCACCTGATAGTCGGGAACCGGCGAAGGCAGATCCTTCGCTTGGTGGATCGCCACGTAAATATCGGCATCAGGGTGCGAATCGCGATTGATGAACACATAACGCTTTACCGGCAGTGCGCTCAATTGACGGAGCGGCCGCTTCTCCTCATGCTTGCCACCGAGCACACCGGGCCGCGCTTTGACGATATATCTTGCTAAGTCCATCTTCTTGCCTCCAGTACGCTGGCTGTCACAATTCGCCCATGACTTTTTTCATCCGCTCGATGATCTCCGGCGGCTGATTGACGACTTCTTTGGCCAAAGCCTCCTTTTTCACGTCGCGGGCGGACCATCACAGTCGTCGACTTCGCGAATCCGGAAGGAAATCCATTGAGGTCAAGGACGAGCGGACAGGGCTCTTTACTCAGGGAGACCTGTCCGCACACGACGGAATGTCTAATTTGCCAGTACCGCGTTCATGCGCTTGATGACCTCCGGCGGCTGGCTCACTACCTCGCGCGCCAGCGTCTGTAGCTGCTCCCCGCTGACCGGATCCGGTTCCCAGCGACGCTTTTCGGCCTCGGCCAAAAGCTCGGGATCTTTCATCGCCTTTAAGAAACCTTCACGGAGAGTTTTCACCCGATCGGCAGGAATATCGGGGGCGCCGACGATCGGGCGGCCGAACGAACCGGGCGAGAGCAGCACGGTCGTGAGACGCTTGCCGGCGTCGGGCGTTTTGTATTTCTCCATCGCCTCCCAAATCGTCGGTACGTTCGAGGCCCGCGAATCTCGCTTGGAGCCACCGATCACCAGGATCCGCACGAAGCCTGTTTTTGCCCAAGTGCGGCCCGGTTCCCTGCCGAAAAACGCGCTGGTGGTCCCGGCGCGGCACTGCACCTCGCCTTTCTCGATGGCAAGATCGATGTCGGACGCTCCGGGATAGCCGGTCACCAGGTTGAACTTGAGTCCGAGGACCTCTTCGAGAAGGCGTGGAAAGTAATGCCCGGGTGTTCCGGCACCGGTCGTGCCACATTTGGGCGGCACGGTCGCCTGACGGATGTCGTCGAGGGTTTTGTACGGCGTGTCGGAACGCATGGACAGCATCTCGCTGGTTTCCTCGGGCGAGCCGATCCAGGTGAACTTCGCCCAGTCGAACTTCACTTCCTTCTTACCGCCAAGCTGATTGAAAAACAGCGCAGGAGCGATCAATCCCAAAGTGAGCCCGTCCGGCTTTTCGACGCCATAGATGTAATTCGCTGCGACCAGCGTGGCGGCTCCCGGCATGTTCTGCACAATGAACTCGGGGTTGCCGGGGATGTGCTTGCCCCAATAGCGCGCGATCGCTCTCGCCCAGAGATCGTTGGTGCCCCCTGCCGAGTAGCCGATTACCAACCGAATCGTTTTTCCCTTGTAGAACTCGGCCTGAGCGTGAACGCTCGTGCCGATCGACAAAAGCAATATGGCAAAAAGAAATTTTTTCATGGCATCGGAGCTCCTTTCGATATGCGTTCCCGCTCTATTCTCGGTCCAGTTCTCCCCCTGAGGCAGATATCGTCGGGGGGGAGTTAAGTCAATATGCGAACGGCAACTGTTCAGCTCGTCCAATCCCCGATCCAGCCTATTTCCCCACGCCACGGATTTGATGCCAGGCATGAGTTATTGACTTTATCGGGGTGCCTAGAGATACAAGCCCGGTAATGGCGCAAGCCGAGAGTCGAGTTCGAAGGTGCTTTATACCATGTGATCGTGCGGGGCAATCACTGACGTGATATTTTTCGCGACGAAGCGACCGTGGGGCCTACCTTGATCGGATGGAGCATTATCGAGAGCGCTATCGCTGCATCGTGTACGCCTACGTGTTGTTGTCCAATCACGTTCATCTACTGATCGAAACCGGCGCCGTGGGACTTTCCAGTTCAGCTATGCGCAGCGCTGGCAATCCCGCCCAATGTGCTGACGCGGCTGCTTAATGAGACCTTGCCGCAGTCAAAATCCTTTAGACAAGCTCTAGGTAGCTTGAGCCCTTCTTTTCTTGCCTGTCAATTTGGACTAAAAAATACGTATGGGACAGTCTTCGCATAGCAAAAGCATAATTTACGCTCTTGTTCTTGCGATTGGGATGAGCTTCCTCTTTCCTGAGGTGGCTTTTAGCGCGTCTCGATCTTCCCGAAGGTCCGGGAAATTTAGGGCTTCAGCGGTGCACAGCCCGCATCGTTTCGAAGGTATCCGCTTAGGTTTTGGGCGGGTGCAAGGGACGCATCGTTTCAGAGATTCTTTCGACCGCTCCCGTTTTCATTCCCGGGT
>JAJONK010000368.1 GCA_021323355.1 Deltaproteobacteria bacterium | reverse complement strand
AATGAATAGATTGATCTGTATTGTTCTACTCGTTTGTGCCTTTATCCCGGTACCCGGATTTACCCAGGAACGCCGGAAAATCAGAACTCCAATGCCAACTTAAGCTTTACCGCTCTGCCGTTGGTGGCGGCGCGCGAATGGAAGCTCTTCGACCAGCAAGGTCTCGACATCGAAGTGATCCTTATGCGCTCATCGGCTGCTGCCGCCGCTTTGGCCTCCGGTGACTTGGATTACCAATCCGGTATAGGAACTGCCTCAGTGAGCGCGACTCTGAGCGGGCTCGATGCGCGCGCGCTGTGGGCTTCGACGAGCAGGATTGTTTACTGGTTGATGGCAAGCCCTCAATTCAAAAGCGTTCGGGATCTGCGGCAGAAGAAAATTGGCGTGACGGGTCTCGGCGGCACGAGTCATGTAGCATTAACCGCGGCGCTGGAAAAGAGCGGTCTCGGCGCCAAAGATTACGTTGCCGTATCGGTGCCTTCCGCGCAACTGGTGCAGGCTTTGGAGTCGAAGTTTGTCGATGCGGCATCGCTTAATCCGCCCTTTATGTTTTTTGCCCAACGCCGCGGTCTCGCCAAGCTCTTGGACATCGGCGCTTTAGTAGAAATGCCTTCGGGCGGTCTCACGGCGCTGTACAAAACGATTAAAACCAGACCGGATGAGGCGAAGCGAGTCGTGCGAGCGCTGCAAACGGCGAAGAGCATTATGCTCAAGTCGCGGGAGCGAACCTTGGATCTGATTACCCGCGTCCTCAAGATGGATAACGAGACTGCCGCGGATACTTACAAATTGGTCGAGTCGAACTTCAACGATACGGGAATCCCCTCACCCGAAGGCATGGCGAATATTGTCAAGGCGATCAAAGCTGAAGGCAGGTTCACTGATAGAAATGTCTCGTTTGAAGAAGTCGCCGATCCGCGCTTCGCCATCGAAGTCGCTAAGGAGCTAGGCTACAAAGTGCCGTAATCTTACATGGCATTTCGGAGTTAATTTCCCACCGGCGCGAACAATTCACCGAGCGGTGGGCGTTCGGGAATATAACCCTGCTCGTGCGCATACTGAACGAATTTCTCGAGCACGACTTGATTCTGCACGGTTAACCCGTGCGACCAGGGATTGTCGCCAAAAACTTCCTCCTCTTCCTCGAGAATAAGGACCGCGCTGGGGAAGGCCAAGCGCTTGGCATATTCGTAGGATTTCCGGCAGCGTTCCTCCGCTTGATTAAAAGCGTCGAGAAGGCTTGAGACGAGCCATGGATTTTGATCGAAGAGCGATTGGCGTACGACCAAAGTGTGCGTGATCGGAAAAATTTTCGTCCTGCGGAAGTAGTCGTTTACTGTATCGCGGGGATCTTTGAAGAGCCGCCGAATGCGAGGATCCTTGGCTCGAAAAGACGGCACGATATTCGGCGGGATGAGCGCGTCTATTTCACCGTCCAGGAGCATAGCTTCCGCGGACTTATAAGCTATGGTGATACTGACAGTGGCCGGAGGCTGGTATCCCGCGCCCTCGGGCTCGGATGTGACCCACTCGCACTCCTCCGGGCGCACCCCGTAGTGTTCTTGGAGAATACCCCGCGCCCACAGACCGACGGTCAGACGGTACTGATCCATGCCGATTCTTTTGCCTTTCAAATCCTCCGGCCTCTCGATTGCCGATGCTGGCGAGCAAAAAACATACGGGTGAATCTGCATGCGCAGCGGAAAGATCGGCAATGCGATCACCGGTTCATTGCGGCAGCGCGCCATCATATACCATGAGAGCGACATCTCGGCGATATCGAACTCCTCGTAAACCGGGCGCATGCAGGCTTCGCCGGTTTCAGCGCGCCGCGGCTGCAGCTTGATGCCGCGGGCCGTGACGTCGCCCTCAAGAATAGGGCGTGTGCGGTGATAATCGGCCAGCAGCAGAGTCAGTTCGAGGTCCCGGGTCATGTTAGCTCCTTTATCCCTTCAACGGCTCTGGCCGAGGGCTTTGGTCAAAAATTGTTGGGTGAAGAACTTATCCGGGCCGCCGAGTCTTTTTGCTTCGGCTTCGATTCGCGTCGCGCTGATGAGCGCGTCGATATCTTTTCTGGAGATCGAGGTCGAGTAAAGGTCGGCGAACTGGTTGATCACTCGCCGCACCATTGCCGGATCGCCGAAGGTATTCTTGTTGATGACCACTTCCGCGACCTTGTCACGGCTCTTTTTGAGAAATTCGAGTCCGCGATTGATTGCGCGCAGTAGCGCAACGATCCCATCCGGATCGTTATCGATCTTTTGTTTGCCAGACGCGATCACCACGAACGGAAACCCCGGGATAGCCTCGCCAATGTCGAAAATGGCCGGAAAACCTTTTTTCTCGAGCTCCAATCTTTCCAAGAAAGAGAACGGCGACGCCTGGATTTTTCCGGTTTCCAAAGCCTGGGCGCGGGCGGGGCTGTTGCCGACACCGTAAAGAATTTTGTAATCCCGATCGCGCACCATGCCTTTTTTGGCGAGGCCTTCCACAGCCGCGAATTCTGCAACGCCCCCCGGACCGGTGACACCAACGACCTTGCCCTTGAGATCGTTCACCGTGCTGAGCCCTTTGGCGCCGATGAGCGTGTAGTCCATGTAAGGTTGCATGCCGCTGATGATGAGCATCGGCGCGTTTTGCGCGATAGCACGTACCGCCGCTACTCCGGCGACAAACGTGTAATCGACGCCGCCCCCGACCAGCGCGGCCATTGCGGTGGGGCCGCCTCGTATAAATACCGTTTTTACTTCCAGACCTTCGGCGGCAAAAAAACCGAAGTCCTGCGCCACAACAATCGGCAGCGTCCCGCTCAAGGTGGGGGTATTGTAAGCGAAGTTGACCGTTTTGGCCGAAACACGGGCCGACCAAAAAGTGGCGCTCACGATCAGACAGTAAACTAACGCTCTCATTCTCGCGGCCGGAAAGTGGTCATTTATTATTTACCAAGGCTTTCTAAGAATCTTTCTTGTTTCAATCGATCGACGATGGAACTGTCGACGAACTCTTTGGGATCGCGGCGGCCATGTTCGGGATTTTCCGTCGCCAGGTTTTCAAGAATGAGGCGCACGCCGTCGAGCGTGGGGTAGGGCAGATCGGGAAAGAGCGCCACGTTGAAGTTGTATTCGATGGAAACAAGATTCGCATCAGTGAGTTTCATGTATTTGGAAATGATCCGCTCGCTCTCCGATCGGTTGCGCTTCATAAAAGACACGGCTTCGGTGACGGCTCTGACATAGCGATAGGCCAGCTCTCGATTTGATTCGAGCCAAGTTTCATACACGACCACTGAGGTCCACGGAAACGGAATTGCCATCTGCTTTGCCGTGGCCAAGACCGTCAATCCCTGTTTTCGTGCCTGCTCGCTTGCCGCTGCGCCGAGAAATGTGTACTGAACCTTGCCGGTTGTCAGGCCGGTCAAGCGGCCGCTGTCGCCGCCGAGTTGCAGTAGCTTGAGATCGCTCTCGCTCAGCCCGTTTTTGCGGAACAGATAGCGGAGTCCTTGATGCGAAGACGACGCAAAGCGAGAAACCGCGCCCACTTTCCCTTTTAGATCGGCGATGCTCTTGATATCCGGATGGCTCACCAAATTCGAAGCGAGCACCGTCAGCGGATTTGCGATGGTCACTAACTTCGGGCCGCGTAGCCGCGCTTCCAACGCAGCGGGACCGCCGGCGGCGAACTGAACCGTGTTACCGACGAGCGCTTGTACGTTCAGTGAGCCGCTGCTGATAAACACGAGATCGGCTTCGATCCCGTACTTGGCAAAAAATCCCCGGTCCTGAGCAACCCAGAGCGGTGACTGGCTGGCATTCACCGCTGCATAGGATGCCTTAACG
>JAJONK010000367.1 GCA_021323355.1 Deltaproteobacteria bacterium | reverse complement strand
AAAAAAAGGGTGAGACAGTTCGTGTGATTCGTCACGGCAAAACAGTGGCAAAAATCGTTCCTGCTGAAACCGAGGAGAATTTTCCGTGATGGAAGCGACCCGGTTTGAGGTTGGTCCGGCCCAATGCATCCCTCAGCAAGGTGATTTTGGAGGAAAGGTGGAAGTCACGTTGAACGTTTTCTTTGATTCTTCCGCCCTAGCTAAAAGGTACATCGAAGAGAAAGGAAGCGATCAGGTTCAAGCCATTCTCTCTTCTGCTTCAGCGTTAGCCGTATCGGTAATGTGCGTTCCGGAAAATCGTCTCCGCTCTGTGCCGCCATCGGCGCGAACGCAGACTTTCAACGGAAGAGTACCGAAATGCGAAGCATCGGTACTTACGGATATTGATGACGCGAATGTCATTGGCATTACGGAGGAAGTAATCGCTCATGGCGTGGCACTGCTTGAGCAGTTCTCGCTGCTAGTGCCGACGCGTTACATATCGCCTGTGCCTCGGAGTGGTTGACTGACCTATTCGTTTCTGCCGACGACCGTCAGTGTAAAGCCGCGAGAGTGCGCGGGCTGCGGGTCGAAGCGATAAGAGTATAGCCAGTGCCAACCCCGCGGCGCCGAATGAGAGAGTATCGGATGACTTTCAGAAGCAATTACAACGTCCTCAAACGCAATCCTGTAACTGCGATGTAAGTCCCCGAAGGCGGCGCCACGGCGGATTTTGAAGCTGGGTCAAGCGTTCAACTCCATCGTAGTTTGCCGGAGTCCTGACAGGTCTCCATCCCATTCTGATTGTGCTTGACGCCGCTCATTGACTCTACTATCGTCTGACGAAACGCAGCTGTGGAAGGTTTCGGAAGGTGCGGCCTACACACAACAACTTACCGATTCTATGATGTTCTGCCCGCGATCCTTATCCGGCATTAAACAATTGCCGGTTCTTGGATTCAGCGTTCTGCTGGTGATTGTTTCAGCTCTGCCAGGTTTTGCCGCGGATAGAGTCAGAGTGGCATTCTCGGCGGTTTCGCCGACCCAGGGGGTGCTGTGGGTCGCCGACGTCGCCGGGCTTTTGACCAAGAACGGCATCAGCGCAGAAGTCGTTTACACACGGGCGGCGATCGAAACCTTGGTGGCGGGTGAGGTCGATTTTGGCCAGATGACGGGCTCCCTCATGTCCTCTGCCAGGTTGCAAGGAGCCGATCCGGTGATGATTGCCGGCGTGCAAGACATTCTCGAGGACCGGCTGGTGGCGCGTCCCAATATCAAATCCATGGAAGATCTCAGGGGAAAGCGGATCGGCGTTTTCCGCTTTGGTGCAGCCTCGCACTTACGTTTGATCTACGTCCTGCCGCGCTACGGCTTGAGTAACCGGGACGTCACCCTGCTCCAGGTGGGCGACACTCCGGAACGGCTGATTGCGTTAGCCGGCGGTTCCATCGACGCCGCCCTTATCTCGCCTCCAGATCATTTAGAGGCGCAGCGGGCAGGCATGAAGATTTTACTCAATCTGCGCGATTTGAATATTGCGTATCAAGGCAGTGGGCTGGTCACGACCCAGCGGGTGCTGCTCCGCAAGCGCGATCTCGCCAGACGTTTTCTCAAATCCTACGTCGAGGCGATCCATCTGGTGAAGACCAATCCCGACATCTCCAAAAAGGCTTTCGCCAAATACCGGCAAACCAAAGACGAGAAACGCATCGATGATGCCTATCAAGCTCTGCGCGAGACCGTCAGGCCCAAGCCTTATCCGTCAATCGAGGGATTTAAGACGATCATTGAAGATGCAAGCGAGCGGATTCCCGCGGCCAAGACGGCGAACCCGAAGGATTTTATGGACGTGAGTTTGCTGGAAGAGTTGGACAAATCCGGATTTATCGATGCACTCTATCGGTGACCAATAAGGAAAGCGTTCAAAGTTCAAGGTTCCAGGTTCAACGTTCCAAGTCGGTAGACAGAGTTTAACGCTTCCGCACTTGTCGAAGCACGATCCAAGGCTTGAGTGCGGCCCGATCCTTTAGCTCAATGCCACAATTGTTTGGTCGCTAATCGAGCGCCTTCCGCCAACGCGGCAAACTTCAGCCAGGCCACGCTCGGATGGGTATCGTTGAACCTGAGGGCGGAAGCGGCAAAGCCGCAGTCGGCGCCGGCGATGACGTTTTCGCGCCCGACGAGCTTGGCGAACCGCACGATCCGTTCAGCGACCAATTCCGGGTGTTCCACTAAATTTGTCGTGTGGCTGATCACACCGGGTATGAGGATTTTTCCCGCGGGCAGCTTGACCCGCTCAAAGACGTGGTATTCATGTTCGTGCCGTGGGTTGGCCGCTTCGAACGAATAGGCGCCGGCGTTGATTTTCAAAATGATGTCGACGATGTCTTTCAAGTCCATTTCGTGAATCCGCGGACCGACATCGATCGAGTAGCAGGTATGAAAGCGGACCTTCTCGGGCGCGATGCCGCGGAGCGAGTAGTTGATCGTTTCGACACGCTTTTCCGCCCATTGTCGGCAGTCTTCGACCGTTAACTCCGGGTGCATCATATAATAGGTGACCAGGCGCGGATCGTCGATCTGGAGAATAAATCCGGCATCGACAATCGCTAGATATTCTTCGCGCAGCGCGTCGGACACTGCCTGCTCGTACTCCTCGAGGGTGCGGTAGTATTCGTTGGCAAACGTGGCCGCGACATACGAAGAAGCGATCGCTGGCACAAACACGTCCTCGTGGGCGCGGCCCGCGACCGCCGCTTTGAGATTCGCGATGTCTGTCTGGACCGCCGCGTGGCCCTTGTAGCTGACGGGTCCGGTGCAGATATCGACGTCGCGGCCGGCGCGCCCGCTGCGACCGCCAAACGGCGCGGCGAGGCGCTCGGACCACGCGTAGTAGTCGGGAAACGCGAGATACTCCCTTCCCGCCGAGCGCGGTCTCATCTCTTTGCCCGGAGCGGGCAACTTGCGCTCGAAGCCGTTGAATCGTTCGATGACGTAGGTGAAGAAACCCGATTTCCCCTGCTCGCCGTCGGTGACAATATCGATCCCCGCTTCGACCTGCTTCCGCACCACGTCCGTGACCGCCCCACGCACCAAGCGCGCAAGCTCTTCGCGGTCGTAGGGCTGACCTTGTTCCTTGAGTCGAAGAAGCGGCAACAGGGCATCGGTCCGGGCCAGGCTCCCCACGTGGGTCGTGAGAATTCTTTGCGTGCTGTGCTTCATGGTATTTCCCTTTTCTTTTGAGCTGAGGCTGAACCCGCGCACTGTAGCAGCCGGGCATTTGCCGTGAAACTTAGCCGCATGGGCTAGGTAGTGTCAACCTGAATAGAGAATGGGTGGCAGATCAATGGAGACTGCTCGAAGCTGTGCGCCAGGATCAGGCTTTGCTCATTTGCTTAAAGCTCTCGTACTCCCTGGCTTGAACGAGTTGCGACGCGGCGTAGACCAGGTTCCCTGGACGGCGACGGTAATTGACACAACCCGCTGCTTTGGTAAGGTCAGCGCAAGAGTCGACAAGCGCCCATCAAAAGGAATCGTGATAATGAAGATTATGAAACTATACGTCGCGACCATTGTCGGTCTGGTATGTTGCGCCGGCTTGGTCTCGCAGAGCGCCGCGCAAAGCTCGTTTCACGCCAAGGCCAAAGAAGAAGGCCGGGTGCTCATTTATACTTCGCTGGCCGCCAGCGATAACAAACCGTTCCAAGCCGCGTTCGAAAAAGCGAACCCGGGCGTCAAGCTGGACATCTATCGCGCCTCGGGCACGACGATTTTACAAAAGATTCTCACCGAAAGCCGCGCCGGAGCCCACCTCGCCGATGCGGTCCTGACGGAAGGCACCGTTTTGTACGCGTTGAAGGACAACAAATTGCTGGTGCAATTCGACTCCCCCGAGCGCAAGGCGTTCGATGACCGCTTCAAGGACAAAGAGGGATTCTGGACCGATGTCTATCCCACCGTACATTCGATTCCCTATAACACCAAGCTCGTCTCTCAGAAGGATCTGCCAAGGCGTTACACCGATTTGTTGGACCCGAAATGGAAAGGGAAGCTCGGCGCCAATCGCAACAACTACATGGTCATAGCCGCCATGCTCGACTTGTACGGCAAGGAGAAAGGTGAAGATTTTATACGCAAGCTGGCGCAACAAGAGCCGCAGGTCCGCTCAGGGGGAACGCTCACGGCCACTCTCGTCGGCGCCGGAGAAATGCCGCTGGCCTTCATGGTCTATGCCAACAATGTCGAAAACGTCAAGGAAAAGGGCAGCCCGGTCGATTGGGTAAGAGTCGAAGAGCCGCTTTATGCCGAATCCCATCCCATCGCCATCATGGCCCGGGCGCCGCACCCCAACGCGGCCCGGCTGCTCGCGGAATTCGCCATCTCCAAAGAGGGCCAACAGCTGATCAGCAACCTCGGCAAAATGCCGGGACGGAGCGATGTCCAGCCCAAGATCGGTGTCGATCGCGCAAAACTGCGCATGATTCCGCCCGAACACGAGGCGAAAACTGCCCACTATCAAAAATGGTTCGACGATTTGTTTGGAAAAGGTAGTTGATGGACGCGCCCGCT
>JAJONK010000366.1 GCA_021323355.1 Deltaproteobacteria bacterium | reverse complement strand
CCAAGAAGTAAGAGATGCTTTCATTGACTGCGACAACGACACGATTTTGCTGCAGGTCAATCAGATCGGCGGCGCCGCTTGCCATGAAGGATTTCGAAGCTGCTTCTTTCGCCAGCGCTCCGGCGATGACTGGGAAGTTTGCGCCGAACGGGTTTTCGATCCGAAAGAGGTTTACAAAAAATCAGTATGAGCCCGGGTCAACTATTCATTATGGAGGTCCAAGGCTGATGAAGGCCGGCAAAGAACTGAAGCTGGGGATTCCGAAGGGGAGTCTCGAAGAAATGACCATCGAGCTCTTCAGAAAATCTGGCTGGAAAATTTCCACGACGAGCCGCAGTTATTTTCCCTCCGTCGATGATGATACTTTGCGCTGCAGCCTGGCGCGTCCCCAGGAAATGTCACGTTACGTAGAGTCCGGCACACTGGACGTGGCCGTCACCGGCAGAGATTGGGTCATGGAGAACGGTTCTGATGTCCAACTCGTCTGCGAGATGATCTATTCGAAGACCAGCTTTCGCCCGACGCGCTGGGTACTGGCGGTGCCGCAGGATTCACCCATCGAAAGGATAGAAGACCTTCGCGGCAAGCGAATCTCCTCGGAGATGGTGAACTATACGAAACGCTATTTTGCTGAAAGAGAAATCCCCGTCGAAGTCGAGTTCTCCTGGGGCGCCACCGAAGCCAAGGCTGCCGAAGGTTTGGTCGATGCAATCGTTGAAGTGACCGAAACCGGCAGTACGATCCGCGCCCACGGGCTGAGGATTATTCATGAGCTAATGGAATCCTGTCCCCAACTCATTGCCAACAAGGAGGCATGGCGGAACCCTTGGAAGAAGCAGAAAATTGAACAAATCCGACTTCTACTGCTAGGAGCGCTTTCGGCGGAAAACAAGGTCGGCATCAAGCTGAATGTTGCCGAAGCCGACCTGGAAAAGGTCATTCAGTTGATTCCGAGCATCACCGCGCCAACGGTCGCCACACTCCATCCTTCTCCGAGCCTGAAAGGGATCAGATGGTTTTCGGTGGAGAGCGTGCTCGAAGAAGCCAAAGTCAGGGATTTGATCCCGCTTCTGATACGCAACGGCGCTGTAGGCATCATCGAATACCCGCTCAACAAGGTCATCTAACAGTTTGGAAAAGATGAATTATGAAAGCTGAAAACTGAGTTCCGCTTTCAGATTTCCGCTTTCATCCTTGTAATTGCTCAACCATCAGCCGGTTGGTTGGGACGTCTGTCTGGAATCCCGCGAGAGAAAGTAATCCTTAGCAATATCCGGGAACAATGCGTAGGTAAGCACATCCTCTTCGCTGGTAGCGAGGCTGCCGGCTTCCTTGCGCGCAGCTTCCAAACCCGGCTTAAGAAGATCCGCCGGCCGGCAGTCAATCGGCTCTTTTCCGCCTAGGACTTTGGTTTTGATCTCCTGGCTGATCGGCCCTGGCGGCCTGCCGTACAGTCCCATGACGTAGTTCCGGGTTTCGGTGGCAACGACGGAATAGCGTTTTCCAGTGATCACATTCAGTGCCGCCTGAGAGCCAACGATTTGGCTCGTCGGCGTTACTAAGGGCGGGTATCCAAGATCTTTTCTGACGTGGGGCATTTCATTTAGCACGGCGTCGAGTCTGTCCTCGGCCTTCTGCTGCCGTAACTGCGCCACCAGATTGGACAACATTCCCCCGGGAATTTGTGAAGTCAAAATGTCGGTCTTCACCTGGTTGTTGACGGCGCTTTCGAACTCAGCGTATTTCTTGCGCACTCCATAGAAGTATTCGGCGATCTCGTTGAGTTTGCCCAAATCCAATCCAGTGTCCCGGGAACTGCCCATTAATGCCGCCACCACCGCTTCTGTCGCCGGCTGTGATGTGCCTTGGGATAACGGCGACAGGGCGGTGTCCACTATGTCAGCGCCGGCTTCAATGGCGAGCATGTAAGTCATCGGCGCCAACCCGGCCGTGCAGTGAGAATGGAGATGAAGCGGTAGCGGAATACGAGCTTTTATTTTGCTGATCAGCTCTTGGGCGACGTACGGAGCGAGCATCCCCGCCATGTCTTTGAGGCATATAATCTGCACGCCCAACTCTGCCAGTTGCTCGCCTACTCGCAGGAAGTAATCCACCGAGTGCACCGGGCTGATTGTGTAGCAGATCGTGCCTTCGACGAGCTTACCGGTTTTGAGCGCCGCTTCTATGGCAGTCTTCATGTTGCGCAGATCGTTCATCGCGTCGAAGATACGGAAAACGTCGATACCGCCGGCCGCGGCGCGTTGGACGAAGCCGACTACAATATCGTCCGGATAGTTGTGGTAGCCGACGATGTTTTGACCTCGCAAGAGCATCTGGAAGCGGGTCTTGGGAATTGCCGCGCGCAGGCTGCGCAACCGCTCCCAGGGATCTTCCTTGAGATATCTCAGAGCCGCGTCGAAAGTAGCCCCGCCCCATGTTTCTAAGGACCAGTAGCCGATGGCATCGAGCTTTGCGGCTATCGGCAACATGTCCTCTGTTCGCATCCGCGTTGCCAGCAAGGACTGATGAGCATCGCGTAAAATCGTTTCCGTTAGTTCGACCTTCGCTGCCATAAGTTCACCTATAGGTGGTTGTTGAGTTACTCGTACAACTCGCTTTGCTTTCCTTCGAGACGTTCTTTTTCAGCCTCATCGATGACATACCCGCCGTCAATTTTCTTGAGCTTGGTGATGTCATAAAAAAATTGGGAAACTTCCAGACCATCATCGAACTCGTACATCTTGATGGCGTCCCAAGGGCAGATTTTCTTGTCGAGGCGGTCTTCAGACTCGGTGCCAATGAGCTGTAGCTGGAAACGCTTGGGAACGGCGTCAGGCGCCACCGGGTTGCGGTTGCTGTCGTAAAAACGGCTGGCGTATTCGTAGAAGATCTCGCCGGTCTCCTTGTGCTGCTGCACCTTGGTCAAGTCGTCGCTATAACACATTTGACAGCCGATGCATTTGTCGTTGTCGACCATGACGCGATAAGGTTTGAGCCCTCCCTGCGGCAGCTCTTCATAGACCAGATTGATGCATTCATCGACCGGACAATGCGCCTCGCACAAAGGTGAACCGGCGCAACTCGAGCAGTTCTCATCCATCACCGCCAGTAGTGCCGTGCCTTTGCGCTTTTTGGTTGCTTCAGCCGCCATGAGATTCGACCCTCGCTTTCTTGAATCGTCCCTTAAAAAAGAATGCCAATGCAATCGCCAACAAAACCCACCAGTATCGAATCAGCCCGATGCGCCCCCACTCCAGCCAGTAAACAAAATTGGGAGAGCGAGATATGAGCTGGCCCAAAACCTCTTGCGCCCCGGAGTAATCCCTCACTTCGCGCAACGCCTGTGACAGGCCGTAAAGCGCGCCGTCGTCTTGAGGATTGAGCTTAAGCGCCTGTTCGAAGTCCCGGCGCGCTTCACTCCATCTATCCTGCTCAGCGAATGTCCAGCCCCGGTTGTTCAGCGCCGCGCTAAAATCCGGCTTTCGCTCCAACGCCTTGTTAAAGTTGTCGGCTGCCGCGGCAAGCTCCCCTTTGCGTTTTAAAGCCACTCCAAGATTGTTGTAGGCCTGGGGAAGATCGGGTTTGAGCTCGACAACCTTTTTGTACTCCGCGATCGCTGCATCGAAGTCACCGCGAATATCGGATTCGATCCAGGCAAGTAGGGTTCTCGCTTCAACATGATCCGGATCAAGGGCAATCGCCTTTCGCACCGACGCTTCAGCGGTTTGGGGATCGCGGAGTCTCAGCAAGGTTATACCCAGAAAGAGATAAAGATCGGGTTCTTGAGGATATCGCCTCAGTAAAGCCTCAAAGACCGCTTTGGCCTCTGCGGCTTTTCCTTCTGC
>JAJONK010000365.1 GCA_021323355.1 Deltaproteobacteria bacterium | reverse complement strand
TCGTCATACAGATAAATCAATTTTCCCAACTTCAAATGCCCCGCCATGCTGGCGGCTTCCGCGGCGACGCCTTCCATGATGTCGCCATCGCTGACGATGGCATATGTGAAATGGTTAATGATCTCGAAGCCAGGACGGTTATATCGCGCCGCCAGATATGCTTCGGCGATTGCCATGCCCACGCCATTACCGAACCCTTGTCCGAGCGGTCCGGTGGTGACTTCTACTCCGGGAGTCAGTTCGCGTTCAGGATGTCCCGGCGTGAGGCTGCCCCATTGGCGAAACTGCTTGATTTGATCGAGCGACAGATCGTAACCGGTAAGATGAAGCATGCTATAGAGCAGCATGGAGCCGTGTCCCGCCGACAAAACGAAACGGTCACGATCCGGCCACGACGGATTTTTGGGATTGTGCTTGAGAAAGCGGGTCCATAAAACATAAGCGACCGGCGCAAGCCCCATCGGCGCGCCCGGATGCCCTGACTTCGCCTTTTCGACGGCATCCACCGACAGCATGCGGATCGTGTTGACGCACAGCGCGTCGGTTTTGTTCTGCATTGCTAACTCTCCTCGCCGCCGTCACAGACACAACCGCGCCGACGGAAATCATAAGCTGGAAACGAAGGGTGGGACTGCCAGAAGCAGAGCTGTTACATCCACTGCAGCCTCTGATTACAGTCTGCCTCGCTGCCTAAGCTCGTTCAATAGAGCGAAGGTGTTTTTCATCGCAACTTCACGGCACTTTGCCTGTGACTGCAAGCGCTCTAGATCTTTTCCTGTATCGATATCATACCATTTGGAGAGAAGCTCGTGTTTGAGGCTCAGATCGTCGAGCTTGTGAAGCGTTTGGGAGAGAACATCCGCGCTGCTCCAGCCGATGTCATCAAAAATTGCCGTGATCAGCCGGTTCATGGCAATCAGGTAATAACCTCCATCGGCGCTGGGGCCGAGCACAACGTCTGCTGATTTCTCCAGCCACGCGTAAGCCTGCTGAAAGAATCTCACAGGAAGGGCAGGAAGATCGCTGCCGATCAGGATGACGTTTGCAAAACGGCTGGCGAATAGATGCTCGAATGCATGACTCATGCGCTCACCCAACGACTGGCCTCGTTGAGCGAAGCAGGTAAAGCCCTGGGCAATGAAGCCGTCGAAAAAGCCGGCGGCTGTTTCCGGTGTGAAGGCGATGAACAAGCGCGCGCCGCCGAATGTCGCGAGGTTTTGCAACTGATCGAGCAGCAGCGCCCGCGCAAGATCGGCGGCTTCGGCGTAGGACAGCGGCGGAACCAGTCTCGTTTTGCTCTGGCCCGGCTGCGGCACCTTGGTCAGTATCACCAGAGCGTTACGCTCCTGAAAATGATTCATACGCTTCGTTGCTCTGCTGACGTATGCCTCAGCTCATCGACTCTACGCGCGACTAAGATATTTTTGAGCAGCTTACATTTCGGAGTTTGACACCGCTAGCGTCTATCAGCATAAAAACGCTTCAGAGTGATCGGTGAAACTCCGGCAAAATAGAGGAGCTTCAAAGTCCACATTTTAATGACGGTTCGCCATACCCCTTCGGTTTCCCAGCGGCGCGCGGAAGTGAGGACCTTGCTGCGCAAGCAGGCGATCCCGCCCAGCCGTTTCAGCGCGCGACAGAAGGCGATATCTTCCATCAACGGAATATCCGGGAAACCGCCCATACGGGCAAACACATCGCGCCGCACGAAAATCGCCTGATCGCCGGTGGCTACTTTGGTAATGCGCGAGCGCTGGCTGATCATGGCGCCGATCACTTTCAACAGCCAGTGATCGCCGTCCAGATCGACATCGAAACGGCCGCCCAGATAGCGGCGGTCTTGTAAAGCCGCAACAATGTCATCGAAAGCCCTGGGCGGTAAACGGGTGTCGGCATGTAGAAACAGCAGAATATCGCCGGTGGCTTGTCCAGCGCCGCAGTTCATCTGGCGTGCGCGGCCGGGCGCGCCGCTAATGACCACGGCACCCAATTGCGCGCTGATCTCGCGAGTGCGGTCTCTGCTACCGCCATCAACGACGATTACTTGGTGCGGCCGCAACGGCATCAACGCAGTTAAACTTGCAGCGATGGTCTTTTCTTCGTTTAAGACAGGAATGACGACGGAAATGTCCATCTCAAGCGCTATAGTTCCTACGGGATTCGAAACTTCTCCCTCTTTCATCCTCCCCCCGCGTGACGCGGGGGAGGAAAGAGGTGGGGATCCGAGACCTTCGTGATGACAAGGCTGGTGGTTGCATTTCCTTTGGTTGCGGCTCTGCTTCAGCCAGTGTTCCAATAGCCGATCGCGGCTGGCGCCGAAATCATCCTTGAACCAGTCGTAGATGCTGGAGACTTGGAGCTTGCCGTTTTTAATGGCGAGGCCCCTCGGGTGGTTGATATATTCGCCGGCGCCTTTTTCAAGCAGCGATTCCGTATTTTCACTGGTATAGGCCACGAGCTGGAGGTTTGGGCAACCGAGACTGGCGCAATTGACCGCATAGTGCACTCGCGCATCCTTCCAAATCGGGCGCAGTATGCGATGCTCGATGTCGTTAAGGGAAAGCTTTTCTCTCTCGATGGTTACTAGTTTGGCATCCCAGGGTCCCCGGCTGAACAACCCTGGAGAGATGCCGATATTCCTGATGGATTCAACCGGATAATGGGACAGGATCACCTCCACTGTCAGTGCGTTGTAAAGATTGATCCAGTACGCCTTTTGCTCCGCCCCATTGTATGCGGAAATCGGCAAGCTTTGGAGATCTTCCAGATAGCTCTTTAGCGCCTTTCTATCCTCGGGCGCCACCGAGCCGTAACGCACTCGATTGACTCCCGAAGGATGCGGCGCCACGAGATACTTTTTGAGCCATTTATCCCAAGCGCTGTGGTCGATCTTCTGCGCGCTGGCGGGATCGTGCTTTTGCCATTTCGGCCAGAGGTCGGCCTGAGGCGCGCCGAAGATTGCCAGGAGCGCGAAAACACCGAGTTTAGATTGGAACCGCAAGAGACCCTCTGCAAAAACTTTCATTTGGGCCTTCATCTGCGCCAGGCCAGCCATGTCTCGAAAATCTTTTTGATCCTCGGGGTCAATTTGGCGCGCATGTAGGCATCGCCGATCTTGCGCAACGCCTCGGCCTGAGTCGGATACGAATGAATGGTCGAGGACAAAACTCCGACGCTTTGTTTTGCCACCATGGCCAAGGTCAATTCGCCGATCATTTCGCCGCCATGGCGAGCCACGATGGTGCCGCCCAAAATTTTGCCGGTTTTCTTGTCGTAGTGAACCCGCGCGAAACCATCCTCCTCGCCGTCAAGAATCGCGCGGTCCACACGGTCCAGCGACTCGGTAATCGTCGCGACATCGAAACCCGCCGCTTTGGCATCCTTCTCGTAGTAACCAACATGGGCGATCTCGGGATCGGTGTATGTGCACCACGGCATGGTGAGATCGGTCACTTTGCGCCGTGCCAAAAATAACGCATTCGCTATGACGATACGCGCCATGGCGTCGGCGGCATGAGTGAACTTGAAGCGCGAGCAGATATCGCCGGCGGCGAATACACGAGGATTCGAGGTGCGCAGACGGGCATCGACTTCGACTCCTCTTGCCGTGTAGCGTATTCCGGCTGCTTCCAGATCGAGTCCCTCCAGATTGGGTGTGCGACCGACCGCAACCAGGATGGCGTCGCAACGAAGTTCGGTTGTCACCTCCTCGATAGTAGCAGTGAGGATCTTTTCATTGCCATTTTTGGCGGCGCGCTGAATCCTGGCTCCTATAACGATACCGACACCGTCCTGTTCCATCCGCTTGCGTACGATCCGCGCGGCGTCGCGATCTTCTCTGGGCAATATCTCGGCGCCGTCGGTCAGCAGTGTCGCCTCGCTGCCGAAGCGGGCGAAGGCTTGTGCCAGCTCGCAACCGATGGGGCCGCCGCCGATGATCGCGATTCGCCGCGGTAACTCAGTCAATGTAAAAACCGTTTCATTGGTAAGATAGCCAACTTCGGCGAGGCCTGGAACTGGGAGTTCGGCCGCCCTAGCGCCGCTGGCGATGACGGCACGATTAAAATCAAGGCGTATACCGTCCACATCAATCGAAGACGCGCTGGCGAAGCGCGCGCTGCCAATGAAAACATCGACGCCGAGCTTGCGAAAGCGTTCGGCGGAATCATGATCGCTGATGCCAGCGCGAAGCTTGCGCATCCGCTCCATCGCGGCGGCAAATGCAACTTCCGGCTTGCAGGCAAGCTGCACGCCGAATCTCGCTCCATCGCGCGCATCATGCGCCGCCCGTGCTGCCCGGATCATTCCTTTCGAAGGTACGCAGCCGACGTTCAGGCAATCGCCGCCCAGGAGATTATGCTCGATCAAAGCGACCTTTGCGCCAAGTCCCGCAGCGCCGGCGGCGCTGACCAGTCCGGCAGTGCCCCCGCCAATGACGACTAGATTATACTTAGCGGCAGGTACGGGGTTGACCCAACGAGGCGGGTGACAGTTTTCTATGAGCCGCCGGTCGTGCTCGTCATCGACGAGCATCATCTTTTCAAACGTTGCTGGCTGGTGGCTGGCACCGAGATGCGGCTTTCGAGCCGTATCGCCTTCCTGTTCCTGCTCGGCTTCGCGCAACGCTTTGCGCGCGATTCGCGTGACGACAACCACGACCGCGACGGTCGCCAGCAATCCGACGACTTTCAAAATTTGCTGGTAGAATCCGGCCGAAGCGTCCATCTGACCGGCAAGAGCATCCCGCGCCGCCGCGCCGATGTAAACAAAAAGGAAAGTTGCCGGCAGCATGCCGATGAGGTTGGCCAAAACATAGGGAGCGGTGCGCACCGCAGTGAGCCCGAGAAAGTAATTCAATAAGACGAAGGGAAACACCGGGCTCAGACGTGTCAGCAGGACCATCTTGAAGCCCTGCTTGCCGATCGCCTGATCGAGGGAGCGGAATTTTGGATTAGCCGCCGCCCAGTTCGCGACTTTATCTCGCAACAAGGTTCGCGCCAATAAAAATGAACACAGCGCGCCGAGGTTGGCTCCCAGGAATACCACGGCAAAGCCCGTGGCTAAGCCAAAGAGAGTTCCCGAACCAATGGTCAGCGCGCTTCCCGGAATGAACAGCACCGTGGACAGGATATAGGCTAGCACCACCACCACCGGCGCGATGGCGCCGAGCGATTGCACGTAGCTTTCGAAATGCACGAACCACTGGCGCACAGGCAGAAACAAGATGCCAGCGATGATTCCCCCAAAAAGTAGGATGACGATGATCGCCTTACTTGCCTTCATCTCGTTTGCTGATCTGAATCCGTCGACTCATCTTACTTAGACACAAACCTTGCCCCGGAGGATGCAATCGAATTTGACTGGAGAGAAAGAAGGTCACAACTGCCGGAATACAACAAAGACGCTGGCGGACAGCAGCGCCGCCAGCGGTAACGTCAGAAGCCAAGCCATGAGTATTGTGCGGATCATTTTCCAGCGTGCCTGGCCGTTGGCGATACCGATGCCGAAGAGCGCGCCGCAAGACACATGCGTGGTCGAAACCGGCATGCCCCACTTGGAGGCAAAAATAACCAAAACGCTAGTAACCAGATTAGCCCAAAGCCCGCGAAGGGGTTCCATCCCGGTGATTCTCTTACTGACTGTCTGGGCAACCGCTCTGGCGTTGAATATGCCGCCGAGCGCTATCATCGCAACGACCAGGAGGGTGGACAAGCGCAAATCCAACGCTCCGGCGACCAGACTAAGCGCGACAATCTTGGGCGTGTCGTTGAGACCGCGCGCGAAGCTGACCGCGCCGGCGCTCAAAAAATGGCTTGCGTCGAGCAACTTCTGGACGTTGATACCGAGCATTGTCGGTGAGCCGGGCTGCGCGCAGACCGCTTCTCGATCCATGATTACGCGTAACCCGGGCGTGGTTTCGAATGCCACCAGACCTTCCGGAGTTACCGTCAATGGCGCCGCCGCCTCAACGCAAAGACAATTTTCCTGGTTGAGAGCGGCGCGCTGCACGAGGCGGTTCAGCAAAGGAAACGCGAAGTTTGCAATCGCGACGGCACAGAACGGGCTGATCAACAGCGGTAAGAAGAAATTTACTGCGAGCGCTTTGAACCCGAAACCGAAGCCGACCGCGACCAGGCCGC
>JAJONK010000364.1 GCA_021323355.1 Deltaproteobacteria bacterium | reverse complement strand
TCATCGGTCTGCAACGATTCCTCCCGGCTGCGGCTCAGCATCTCCATTAGGCCCGACACGAGTTTTTGCAGAGCTTGATTGCGCGTGGCGCGGCCGATGTAGAAATGCAGTTCGGCGTCCGCCTCTACGCCCGTTTCGCCGCGACTCACCTCGGCCGACTGCTTGGCAATAATTCTCTTCAATTGAGCGATGTCATTCCGAGTAGCCCGCTCGGCGGCCAACGCGGCGATATGCGGCTCAATGAGTTTGCGCATTTCGAACACGTCGGCGAGAGCTGTTTTCTCGTCAATCAGCAGACGCGCCAGCGGCCCGATTAAAGATTCAACCGGCAGGTCGGCAACGAAATTGCCCGTACCGGTTCGGCTCACGACTAGCCCTTGGCTCTCTAGGGCGCGAAGCGCCTCGCGCACCGAAGTGCGGCGGCTGACCTTGAAAGTTTCAGCCAACTCCCGCTCGGAAGGGAGCTGATCGCCGGCTTTGAACCTGCCTTCCCTGATCAGTTCGTGAATCTGGCTGAAGACTTCCTCGTGGATTCTGGTTTTCTTAATAGCGCGAAGCATAAGCAGTCCGACTGTCTGCTGGTCTGACCAGTAACCAATATTCGGGCGCTTGTCAACTCTTATCGACCATGGTTGAGGAACAGACTCCGCTGACGTGAAAAGCTCTTTTGTTGTTCGGCCGCCCGCGCATACGAATGAGAGCAAACTCTTGACCTTGCTAATCTGGACTATTATGGATAGCTAGGCAGGCTGCTGAACAAGCTCATAAGCTTCGCTGCGCTCGGCCGACTCGCTTCAACGCACGGAGCCTACGCCTCAGCTCATCGAACTTCGCGCGCCTTGCCTGAGGTTTTTCGAGCAGTCTGCATTCATAGTTTCGAGCAATTTGCTAAAGCCGCGACGCACTTTAAATCGCCTATAGCAGTAAAACTCCACTCTACCTGGGAGACAAGACTAGATGTCTGATCCGGATCTCATTCGCCTGCAGTCGATCCTCGCGGGATTCGCGCCGCAAGGCCGCGCTGCGCTCCTGCCGGCCTTACACGCGGCACAGCAACTCCACGGCTGGATTCCGGAATCCGTCGCAACGGAAGTGGGCCGCGCCTTGGGCGTGCCGCTCGCCGATGTTCACGGTGTCATAGATTTTTACGAAATGCTTTCGCGCCAGCCGACGGGCCGAACCGTTGTGCGTGTGTGCAGCGCGCCGGTCTGCGCGCTCGCTGGCGGCGACGACGTGGCTGACGCGCTGTGCGGCTATTTGAAAATTGAACCAGGCGAGGTCAGCTCGGGCGGTGAGTTCACCGTCGAGCATGCGCCGTGTTTGGGTTGGTGCGATCACGCGCCCGCACTTCTGGCAGGCGAAGCCGCTCTAGGACGGGCCTCTCCCCAGCAGGCAGCCGATATCTGTGCGCACAGGATCGAAAGGCCCATCAGCTTGGTCGGCGGCGACATCCGGATTCTTACCAGCAACTGCGGTCAGGGTCATCCCACCTCCCTTGCCGATTACACCAGCCGCGGCGGTTATACGGGACTGAAAAAAGCTTTGATGATGACGCCGCAAGAAGTGCTCGCGGAGGTGAAGGCCGCGGGGTTGGTGGGCCGCGGCGGCGCGGCATTTCCAACCGGTATCAAGTGGGAAGGAGCGGCGAAGGCGGCGGCCCAACCCAAGTACATCGTGTGCAACGCCGACGAATCCGAACCCGGGACATTCAAAGACCGCATTCTCATGGAGGAGGACCCGCACCGTACCATTGAAGGCATGATCATCGCGGCTTATGCGGTGGGGGCGAATCGCGGTTACTTCTATATTCGCGGCGAGTATCCCTACGCATTCAAGGTCGTAAGCGATGCCGTTGACGAGGCGCGGCAGGCCGGCGTCATTGGCAAAAATATTTTCGGCTCGAAATTAGACTTCGACATTGAAATGCGGCTAGGCGCCGGCGCCTATATTTGTGGCGAAGAAACCGCGCTGTTGGAATCCATCGAGGGCAAGCGCGGCTTTCCGCGCATCAAGCCACCGTTTCCGACCACCCAAGGATTGTTTGGCAAGCCCACCGTGATCAACAATGTGGAGACCTTCTGCAACATCCCGTTGATTCTCGAACGCGGCGCCGCAGAATATCGAAAGATAGGCACTGAACGCTCGCCCGGACCCAAACTGTTTTGTGTGTCTGGGCAGATACAAAGACCCGGGCTGTACGAAGTGCCGTTTGGCGTCACCTTGCGCCATTTGCTGTTTGAGCTGGCGGGCGGGTTCAAGCAAGGGCGCAAACTTCAAGCCGTTCTCGTGGGCGGCGCTGCGGGCGCGTTCGCTACGGAAACAAACTTGGATGTAATCTTATCATTCGAGAATCTGAGCGCGGCGGGTCTGCCTCTCGGCTCGGGCGCGGTGATGGTCTTCGACGATACTGCGGATCTGCGCGACGTGCTGAAGCGACTGGGGGACTTCTTTGCCGACGAAAGCTGCGGCAAGTGCTATCCCTGTCAGCTCGGCACGAAGCGACAGCATGAAATTCTCGATCGCGCCGCTGCCGGAGCTGCCGTTGCCGGCGACCGGGAACGCTTATCGGATGTCGGCGACACGATGATCGACGCCTCCCTGTGCGGCCTGGGACAAACGGCGGCGACGGCGGTGTTGAGCGCAATGAAGCTATGGCCGGAGATGTTCGAGAGACAAAAATGAAAACGGAAAGGATGAAAGCGGAAACAGTTCCGATTTCAGCTTTCAGATCCGCTTTCCAAGGATTAACTTTCAAGGATTAACATTATGGCTGATATTAATGTGACGATCGATGCTGATGCTGTCACGGTTCCTGCGGGGACGACGATTCTGAAAGCCGCGGAGAAAGCCGGGCGGCAAATTCCCACTATCTGCTATCACGACCACTGCACGGCCAACGGGCTCTGCCGCATCTGCGTGGTCGAAGTCGACGGCGTAAAGCCGCTGGTCCCCGCTTGCCTGAACCGGGTGAGCGAAGGTATGAAAGTCTCGACATCGAGCACGAGAGCCGAGCGCAGCCGCCGGACGATCCTGGAGATGCTCGCGTCTGCCGTGGATCTGTCTGAGGCGCCGGAGATTCAAAAATTTATCGACGCGTATCGCGCCGATACGGCGCGCTTTCCCGATGCCGAGCGGCGCGAGTATCCGGTGCTCGATGACAATCCGATGTATCTCCGCGACTACTCCAAATGCATCCTGTGCTGGCGCTGCGTTCAGGTATGCGCCGAAGATGCGCAGTATACCTATGCGATCAACTTCAAGGGGCGCGGTTTCGAAACCGGCATCGCCACCTTCTTTGACAAGCCAATGCCTGAGACGACCTGCGTATTTTGCGGTCAGTGCGTCGGCGTCTGCCCCACCGGCGCGCTCAAGCCCAAGCGCGAGTCGCTGCTCGAGCAGGGCCTTTCGTTGGATGAAATCATGCAGGCGACCAGGGGTGGAAAGAAACGCCGGAGGAAGTCACCATGATTACACCGGATCGGATCGTCCCAACCACCTGCCCCTACTGCGGCGTGGGGTGCAATCTGGAGCTGCACATCAAGGACGATTTCGTTTACAAAGTAACCTCTCCGTTCGACGGCGTGGTGAATCACGGCAATCTGTGCGTCAAAGGACGGTTCGGCTACGACTTTGTTTACAACAAGGACCGGATAACCACGCCGCTCATTCGCAAGACTGCGCAGGAGACCGGCGCGCGCACCCAGGCTTTTGACCGCGACCAGTGGCGCGAGGCATCCTGGGACGAGGCGCTCGATTATACCACTGAGCGGCTGGTCGAGATTTACCAGCGCGATGGCGCCGACGCGATGGCGGTCTACTGCTGCGCCAAGGCAACCAACGAAGACAACTATCTCCTGCAAAAACTGTTTCGCGCGCTGTTCGGCAGCAATAACGTCGATCATTGCACCCGCTTGTGCCACGCCGGTTCGGTGGTCGCGTTACAAATGGCCCTTGGCTCTTCGGCCATGAGCAACACCGCAGCCGAAGTCATTCACAGCGACGTTTTCCTGGTGACCGGCTCCAACACCGCAGAAACCCATCCGATCATTGCGCTGCAGATGAAGGCGGCCGTCGCCAACCACGGCGCCAAACTCATCGTCGTCGATCCGCGGCGGGTGGAGATGGTCAACTGGGCCGCGCTCTGGCTGCCCGAGAAGCCCGGCACTGACGTGCCGCTTTTTTCCGCGATGGCGCATGTCATCATCAAAGAACGGCTTTATAACCAAGATTTTATTGACCGGCGCACCGAAGGCTTCGCAGAGTTCGTGAAGTCGATGGAGA
>JAJONK010000363.1 GCA_021323355.1 Deltaproteobacteria bacterium | reverse complement strand
TGCTCGATGTCGCCTTGACGACCGCCACGCCGCGCAAGAATTCGCCTGATGAGCGAGCGATAGCCCGGCTCAGATGTTTTATAAATCCTAACCTTCACGCTTAGCGATTCTCTCTGGCAGAGATGTAGAACTCACGTGGCTTACCGCTTACGCTTTAACCCGCTCGATCTGCGCCCCCAGGTTCGATAATTTCTCTTCGATATGTTCATAGCCCCGGTCCAAGTGGTAGACCCTGGAGACTTCAGTCGACCCGCTTGCCACGAGTCCTGCAAGAATGAGCGATACACTGGCCCGCAAATCCGTCGCCATCACCGGCGCTCCCGACAGCTCCCTAGCGCCACGAACCACGGCGCGATTGCCTTCGAGCTGGATCTGGGCTCCCATACGGTCCAGTTCCTGCGCATGCATAAATCGGTTTTCGAAAATTGTCTCGGTGATGACGCTAACGCCATCAGCCACCGACATGAGAACCATCATCTGGGCTTGCAGGTCCGTGGCGAACCCCGGATACGGCAAGGTAGTTACATCGACGCTTTTGATCTTGCCATTTCTCTGCACCCTGATTCCGCCGGGATCGCAGCTAAGCACGACACCCGCCTCCTGGAGCTTGATCAGAAAAGCGTCCAAGTGTTCGGCGCGCGCGTCTTTAATCAAAACATCACCGCCGGTAATGGCGCTGGCGATCACGAAACTTCCCGCTTCGATGCGACGAACTCTCCCGCCCATTTTGTTTAAGGCAGAGGCCAGATCCTCAATCTCGGGTTCTTTGGCGGCATTCTCAATCACCGTTGTGCCGTCGGCAAGCGTCGCCGCCATCATGAGATTCTCGGTGGCGCCAACCGAGGGCAAGTCGAGATAGATCTTCGCCCCATGCAACCGAACCGCAGTTGCCTCGATGTAGCCATGGGAGTGCTCGATGCGTGCGCCCATCGCTTCCAGGCCTTTGAGATGCAGATTGACCGGACGTGCGCCGATGGCGCAGCCCCCGGGCGTTGAGACTCTGGCTTGACCAAAGCGAGCCGTCAAAGGTCCTAGCACCAAAAAGGACGCGCGCATGGTTTTGACCAGATCGTAAGAGGCTTCGAGTTTGCCCACCATTTCGGCCTGCACCGTTAGTTCGCTCGTTCCTCGAGCCCAACCCTGCTTGTCGATCTTTACACCCAGCCCGCCGAGAAGTTTCAAAGTCGTATGGATATCGGCCAGATTCGGGACTCGCTGGTAGCGGCAAGGTTCCGCCGTGAGTAAGGATGCTATTAAAATTGGCAGCGCCGCATTTTTCGATCCGCTGACCGTGACTTCACCGGTGAGTCTCTTGCCCCCGTGCACGATGATTTTGTCCATTGGTTGAGGCTCTAGGCGGAGTTTGGCGACACAGCGTAGGCGACAATCACGCGATCATTAAGGGCATAATCTTGGTACACCAGCGGCGGCGTATAATTACCGGCGGCGCCCAACAACTCCATAATCTCTCGCCCCATAGCGGCGCCAATTTCCATGATCAACGCACCGCCCGGCAGCAAATGACGCAATCCTTGGCCTACGATGCGGCGATAGTAATCGAGTCCATCGAGACCGCCATCCAGTGCGGTTCGCGGCTCCCACTGGCTAACCTCCGGCGCCAGAGCGGGGAGCTCACCGCGCCTAACATACGGAGGATTAGCAACGATGATATGGAACTCATGCTCTCTGATGGAATCGAACAAATTGCTGGCACGGAATTGAATCCGATCGGCGACTTGATGACGAGCGGCATTGTGCCGCGCAATCTCGAGTGCCGCCGGTGATACATCCGTCGCCAATACTTGCGCTCGCGGCAGCTCCTTTGCCAGTGTGACTGCAAGGGCGCCGCTGCCAGTGCCGATATCGACAATTCGCAAGGGCAAGTCACCATCGAAAGCGCCGGCGCATTGCAGTGAGATCTCAACGAGCCGTTCGGTTTCCGGCCTCGGAATGAGGACATCGGGCGTGACCAGGAAATCAAGGGACCAGAACTCCTGACAACCGGTGATGTAGGCTATCGGCTCGCGGTGTAACCGGCGGATCAAAAGATCACCAAACCGATGTCGCGCACTAAGCTCCAGTGGCTTATCGAGACTGACGTAGAGCTGCGATTTCTCGACTCGTATCGCGTGGCACATCAGCACCTCGGCATCAAGACGCGCCGAATCAATTCCCCCCGCTTTAAGTCGCTGTGTAGCGCCAACGAGTACGCAACGGATTGTCTGCGGTCCCGACGTTGAATATACCACCTGGCTGTCCGTATCCATGCAAGTCATCACCCGGTGGCCTTCAGTGCTTCCGCTTGATAGTGCGTGATTAGTCCATCGACAATCTCATCGATTTGCCCGTCCATAATACGCTCGAGCTGGTAAATCGTTAGATTGATACGATGATCGGTGAGCCTTCCTTGAGGAAAGTTATAGGTGCGAATCCGTTCGCTCCGGTCGCCACTGCCAACCATCAGCTTTCGCGTTGCGGCAATCTCCGAGCGCTGTTCTTCCTGTTTTTTTTCCAGTAGCCGGGCCATCATGATTTTCATCCCTTTGGCTCGGTTCTTGTGCTGTGATTTTTCATCCTGGCATGACACGACGATGCCGCTTGGGATGTGCGTGATCCGCACCGCAGAATCGGTTGTATTGACGCTCTGGCCGCCGGGTCCCGACGAGCGAAAAACATCGATGCGAATATCCTTCGGATCTATATCGAGTTCCACTTCATCCGCTTCCGCAAGCACCGCGACCGTCACTGCCGATGTGTGAATACGCCCGGAACCCTCGGTGACGGGAACTCGCTGCACTCGATGAACTCCGCCCTCGAACTTGAGCCGGCTATAGGCGCCCTTTCCCTCGACCATCAGAATGATTTCCTTGAAGCCGCCGAGTCCGGTCGGACTGGACGTCAGAATCTCAACGCGCCAGCCGCGAGATTCGGCGTAGCGAGAATACATGCGGTAAAGCTCGCCGGCAAAGAGTGCGGCCTCGTCACCGCCCGTGCCGGCGCGAATTTCGATAATCACGTTTTTGCTGTCGTTAGGGTCTTTAGGCAGAATCAGATACTTGAGACGATTTTCCAACTCTTCCTCGCGCTGACGAAGAGCGTTGACCTCTTCTTTGGCCAGCTCTCTTATGGCCTCGTCGTTTTCTTCAAGGAGTTGACGATTCTCTTGTATCTCCTGCTCGACCTTGCGCCATTCACGGTAAGAGACGACGATCTCCTCCAATTCGGATCTCTCCTTGGCCAGCTTGGAATATTCCCGCTGTAGGGTGGCAAGGCCCGGATCCGACATCAAACGTTCCAGCTCTTCGTAGCGCTTTTCAACTTCTGCCAGTTTATCAAGCATAGTATTTGACCTGGGAAATTGGACGATTCCGAAAAGATAAAAAAAGGGCAAAGAGAGGATGACAACTCTTTGCCCTTTCCGCGCCGGAACTGTTAAGTCTCTCAGTTCAGCCCCAGTCCTCCGCTGAACTCAAGCTTCGCTTTTGGGGGCGTATCGCTTTCTGAACTTCTCTACGCGTCCTGCTGCGTCAATGAATTTTTGTTTTCCAGTAAAGAAAGGGTGACAGTTGGAACAGATATCGACGTGGATGTTGCCGACGGTGGAACGGGTCTCCACTGTAAAGCCACAGGCACAGATAACCTGCGCCTGTTTGTACTCTGGATGGATGCCTTGTTTCATAACTACCTCGCGATCACGCTGTTTATAACACACTGAAGTAATCTCTTCAAATCCGTCCCGCTTCGACAGAGCTTAGAGAATCTCGTGCAGGGTGGTTTAAGAGGCCGGCAATAACTTAGAATGAAGCTCCAGGTGGTCAGCTACGGCGGCCAAACCAAGAACGTTGGTGGGATGTTGGTATAGTCTCAGGACCTCAGGCTGCTTTGCTCGTTTCGACAACCTCCGGTTCAACTCGCCAATAAACAATATGGCATCGGCCCAGTAATGATCTTTGTAGTAACGCATCGTTGAATCGTGGGCCAGGTCCGAATCTTTCAGCCACTGCTGCCGTAATGCGTGCGCGCCCTCTTTACTCATATTCGGCCGGTCTTTCTTGTCGTACTCGGTCATTAACTCGCGGTCCTTTTTGCTGTAAGAATCCACCAGGCGGCGGATCTCTTGGACGAGCTGAAGCGACTTTTGCTTGAGTACTTTGTTCGATACGTGGGAATAAACGGTCTTTTCGGTCGTTGCTCCGAGCGTGATGATCGCCAGTAATCCGAGAAGCAAGAGAGAAGCCGCGCGTTTTGCAATGCGCAAATTCATGGAGAGTTTAAATCCAAACTGCATGTGATTTAAATCAACAACCTTCGTTCATACTGGTTTCCCGCCGGTTTCCAGTCATAATATGCAGCGGTGCGATGGCAAACAAGACGTCAACCAGGCGGCTGTGCGATCTGCTAAACTAAGCTTGCGAGGAGCCGGAGCAATTGTCCGAATGAAACGCCGATGATACAGCTCGAAGAACCATCCACTGGCCTTCACGGAGGACAGCCGTGCCTAAGGTGCGCACGCACTACGACAACTTAAAAGTGGCACGCGATGCGCCGCCCGAAGTGATCCGCGCCGCATATAAATCC
>JAJONK010000362.1 GCA_021323355.1 Deltaproteobacteria bacterium | reverse complement strand
TTGTCGTTCAAGGCCGGCGCATTTTTTTCATCGAAGTAACCAAGCCTCGCAGGAAACCGATTTACAGCGACCTTGCATACTTCCTCAATAGTCTCACGATGCTCTATTGGAAGACGCCATGGTTTTTGTTCGGCTCAGTACCCCCTCCCATACTTGCCGAGCGGTTTTTGCAAGGCTACTTCAAAGACCGTATACCGCTCGAGTTGGTCTCTCTCTTCTCTGCCCAAGCGCTCTGCCACCAATGGCATGTCGCCATCACATCCTTGTCGGCGAAAAGACATAACGCAGCCGGCGCGGTCAGTTTCATCCCGCTCAGGTACCGGATCTTCGGCGCGCGTTTAACTCCGATACGGGTCTGTTCCGAGCCGACCTTGCGCTCATCGGCTTGACTCCTCATGCACAGAGAATCGGTTCCATGCTGCGGCGATGAAAACGGGGCGCCGGTTGTGCCGCATAGGTTGAGCAAATCTTACAGCAGTCCGCGAGTATGAAGGTTATCTACATTGCCGGTTATGGTCGCAGCGGATCGACGGTGCTGGATATTATCCTCGGCAATCATTCGCAGATTACCGGTCTCGGAGAAGTAACCTACCTTGCGGACGATTATACAAGCAGCTCTCGCACATGCGCGTGCGGATCGCCCTTTGGTCGATGTAGTTTTTGGAAAGATTTTTCCAGCAGCCCGCCTGACGCTGAATTGGCAAGACTCCTGCGAAAAGTACAAGACCTGTTTTTCATATTTCGTTTGCTACTGGGGTGGTTCACCAAGCGAGATTCTGATGCGTACCGAAGCTATCACAATCAGTTGTTCGGCCACGTCGAGAGCCAGACTTATAAGCCCATCATAGTCGATTCGTCCAAGTCGGCTCGCAAGGTTGCCGGCCGTTTTTTGGCGCTCCATCGTCTTGCCGGTCAGGACGTGTACGTCGTGCATTTAGTGCGAAACGGTTTAGCGACAATGGAGTCCCTGACGTTAACGGGGAGCAACTGGGCTCTGGAAGGTCGCATCCGGCCGCCTAAATGGCCCGGCCTGAGAGCCGCGTTCGGATGGGCTCTCACTAATCTTTGGACCTCACTGCTGGGCAGTTTTTTGCCGCTGGACCATTACATGCGGCTCCGCTACGAAGACCTTGCCGCAGATCCTGCAGGCTCTCTACGGAAAATTGGTCGATTCTGCGGCTTCGATCCTGAAGAGCTCATTGTTCGCATCGACCGCAACGACTACTTCCAGGTCGGACACCTCGTCGGTGGTAATCGGATCAGGCTTCAATCAGCGATCAAATTGCGACCAGCCAACCCGCGGCCTCAAGGTGGCAGGCTCAGAGTGAGTCATCGGCTGATGTTTAGCTTCACCGGCGCATGGCTAAACCGCCAGTATGGTTATCGCGGCAATCAGGCGAACGTCGACAAAGGTGCCAATGCGCATTTGTAGAATCATTCACGTGCTACCCAGCAACGAGCAGCCTGGCGGCGGCCTCGTCCCCTACTATCTGGCGAAGTACATCCCAGAACCGACGCTCTATATCACACGCAGGGTAGACGGGACGCGGCCGATGTCGGCCCATGTCGAGCTAGCAACACTGGAGTTTCGCGATACGACAACTCCAACCGCACTCCGGCCGGCGATATTCGGACCAGCCAAGCGGTCTGGTCTCGCTAGATTTTGGACCCAAGCTCGGATGCTGGCTCACATGATCTCGAGCGATTCGAAATTTTTTCTTTTCGCACTGCGGCGGATGGCGCGATTCCAACCTGATCTCGTCATCTGTGGATCATTGAAACGGCTTCATTATGGTATCGCCGCCAAGTATCTTTTCCGCGCCAAATTGATTCTATCTCTTCACAACACCACCGAAACAGCGGCTTTGAGTAACCTGTGGCTTCTCCGGCTGCTCGTTAAGATACCGGACCGGATCGTCGTGGTTTCTAAGGAAATTGGCAGGCAACTTCTGCCGTTTGTTGCCGATGAAAAGATTCGGGTTTCGTCTACGGGCGTCGATCTCGAGGAATTCGTCAACCGACACGAATCCCGCAAAAAGCAGCTGGTAACGGTAGGAGCATTCAAATGGAAAAAGGGATATGTCTATCTGCTCGAAGCAGCCCGCCTGGTTTTTAACAAGTACCCGGACTACCGCTTGATCATCGTCGGCGATGGCGAGGAGCGCGGCGAGATTATCAAACATATCGAGCGCCTCGGCCTGACCGAGCATGTCACTCTCAAGGGCATCGTTACTCAAGAGGAAGTGGTTAACACTTTAAACGATAGCAGAATTTTCGTCATGGCATCATTGCATGAGGGACTTCCGAAGGCACTGCTGGAAGCCATTGCATGCGGCACTCCGGCGGTGATCACAGACGGCTGCAACGCGGAAGATATTATCGAGCAAACGGGTCTCATGGTGCCGGCGGAAGATTCGCAAGCTTTAGCCGGCGCAATCGTCGCGCTGCTTGAAGAAACCGTACGGTGGGAAAAATGCTCACAAAACGGCCCCGCGGTAGCGCGTCGTTACGACTGGAGGGCGGTGGCCGCACGAGACTACGACACCTACCGCGAGCTCTTTCCGGAAACGTATGGGCGGAATGATATCAGGAGAACCGCGTGTGAATCGCAGTAGAAGAGTTCTCTGCGCAACGGCGTCTTTTTTCTTTGCTTTTGCAATATGGATCCATAGCGAGGGCGCAAGTTCGCCTTTCCCAACGATCCAAGGCTTCGGCGCCAACACTAGAGGCGGCGACGGTCGAGCCATCGTGCACGTTACCAACCTTAATGACGCAGGCCCCGGGAGTCTGCGCGACGCGGTCTCCAAAGGAAACCGAACCGTTGTCTTTGACGTCGGCGGCGAAATTGCGGTCGGGAGTAAGTACATCGAAGTTCTCGGTGCCTTCGTCACCATCGACGGTTCAACCGCTCCTCCGCCAGGAATCACCGTTAGAAATGGCGGTATTCGGATCTCCGGAAACAACGGTGCTCATGATGTGATCGTGCGGGGCATTCGGATACGCAATGCGCCGGCGGACGGCGTTCAGATTTTTTCGGCAGCCTATAACGTCGTGATTGACCATGTCGCGATTCATGGCTCCGGTGACGGCAACCTTGACGTCACCGATGGGAGTCGCGACGTCACGATATCGTGGAGCATCTTTGCAGAGCCGCTCAGCAGAAAGTCGATGCTAATCAAGAACAATCCGTCGCGGATCACTCTGCACCACAATATTTTTGTGAAAGGGCAAACGAGAAACCCCCAAGTCAGTATCGATCAGGCCATCACGGCTGACAGCGATATTACTCTCGACATGTGGAACAACCTGATTTACGACTGGGGAAGCGGTTACGGCACGCTCATCCGCAACCGCGCGCGCGCAAATATTGTCAACAATTTCTACTCCTCTAACGGCGGCGACAAGGAAGATGCACTGATCATCTGCAGCGGAGCTGATGTAAACCCGAAGCACGCGAGGGAGTGTTCCGGCGGAGATACGCGAAGCCGCGCGCGTGTCTATTTGCGCGGTAACTTCAGCGCCGACAACCTCTCGAGAGACATCAATGCCCTCGGCAATGAGGGCAATCCCTTCCCGGCATCTTATAGCCCCACCCAGGACGCCTGCGCTGCAGCTCAGGACGCATTCGCCAATGCGGGAGTCCGTCCGCTCGATGCCATCGATCGACACGCGCTCTCAGGGGTCAGGCTGGCGTCATGTTCGGCGGCGGTACGCCGCATCCAATGAAGCCGGGGGACTTGTTTCTTTCGGTGAACACGCAAAAACACTCTACCCTATCGAGGCGCGGCGCGCGCCGCCTCGGCAGCAGCGAGGTATGAATGAAACTAGTGGTTATCGGATTAGACAGCGCGGTACCGGATTTGGTCTTCAACCAATGGTGGGATGAGCTGCCAAACCTTCGCTCTTTGGCATGCGGTGGAATGTGGGGCGAGCTTCGAAGCACACACCCGCCCATTACAGTTCCCGCTTGGTCTTCGATGATGAGCGGTCTCGATCCAGGCGAATTGGGATTCTACGGTTTTCGCAACCGGAAGGATTACTCGTACGATGGATACGCACTTGCAAACGCAAGAGTCGTCAATGCGACCCGAGCCTGGGACAAACTTTCTCAGGAAGGGAAACGGGTCATCTTAATCGGTGTTCCTCAAACGTATCCGATTACTCCCATCAACGGCTGCATTGTCAGTGACTTTTTAAC
>JAJONK010000361.1 GCA_021323355.1 Deltaproteobacteria bacterium | reverse complement strand
AGAGAAAAAGCCAGGTTGTCGAAAACGGTCATGTGCGGATAGAGCGCATAGCTTTGGAAGACGAAGGCGATGTTGCGCTCGCGCGGCGGCAGATGCTCGATATGCTGCCTGTCGAAAAGAATCTCTCCGGAGCTGGGCTTTTCCAACCCGGCGATCAGGCGCAGGAGGGTCGATTTACCGCAGCCCGAAGGTCCGAGAAGGATGCAAAATTCGCCGTCGCCGACCTCAAAGGAGATGTCCTTCAGGATTTCATTGGCGCCGAACTGCTTCGAGAGCCGATGCACGGTTAGAGCTGCGATAGGGATTCCTCCGGTTGTGGAACTCCGCCAGCGCGAAGGCGATGAGCCCTCCAGCCGTGCGCAATAGGACACTGCCTCGAGGGCCACCCCGCAATCCCCCTCAGGGCGATGTTCCCTATGCCTTTTACAGCGCCCGCCGACAAGCCTCTGACGATTCCGCGCTGAAAAAACAGCGTCAGAAATATTAGCGGCAGAGTCGCTAATGTCGAAGCCGCAGCGATTTCTCCCCAAGGCATGGTGTATTCGCCGGGAAAGAGCGCGATGCCCACCGGCAGTGTCTGGATGTCCGGATTTGTCATGATGATCAGAGCAAAGAAAAACTCATTCCAGGTATGGATAAAGACTAACAACGCCGCTGTCAGAATTCCGGGCGCGGCCAGAGGCAAAACTACTTTGCGCAGAACCTGCAGACGGCTGCAACCATCGATCAGCGCTGCCTCCTCGATTTCGACCGGCACTTCACGAAAAAAGGTCGTGAGAATCCAGATCGCCAGGGGCAGAGAAAGCGCGATATAGGCGGTTACCAGACCATGGTAAGTATTCAGCCAGTCCAAATGGTTAAGAATGTTCCAGACCGGACCGGCAATGGCGATTTGCGGAAACATCGAGATCGCCAGCAGCGCCAGGAGGTAGAATCTTGTCCAAGCCAGTTGAAAACGGCTGATGGCGTAAGCGGCCATGGACCCGACGGTAATGCTGATCAGGGTGGCAGTGCCGGCAACGATCACGCTGTTGCCGATGTAACGAGCCAAGCCATGATCGAACAGGGCCGACTGGTAAAAACCCCAGTGAAGCGACGGCACGAGCCTAGGTGGGATCGCCGCCAGTTCAGCGGGAGTCTTAAGCGAGGTGAGAACAAACCAGAGGAACGGAAGCAAGCAGTAGAGGGCAATGACCAGAGCAGACAGTGCCAACGCCAAAGATCGTTTCATCGCGCCGCTCCCTGGAGCCGCTCCGATTTGAGCGCGCGCAAATAGGCCAGGGCCAAAATCAGCGAGATCATAAAAACCGTCACCGCGATGGTCGAACCGTAACCGATCATGCCTTCGGCAAAAGTTTTCTTATAGCCGTAGAACTGCAGTACGTTAGTGGCATCGGCCGGGCCGCCCTGAGTCATGACGAAAACCAGATCAAAGACGCGCAGGGCGTCGATGGTGCGGAAAAGCAAGGCCAACAACAGCGCCGGCCAGAGCAGCGGCAAAGTAACGTGATAAAATTTCTGCCAGGAAGTGGCGCCGTCGATGCTCGCGGCTTCGTAAACTTCGTCGGAAATAGTTTGTAGCCCGGCCAGAATAATTAATGCCGCAAACGGAGCGGTTTTCCAGATCTCCGCCGCCATGATTGCCAGCATCGCGAATCGAGGATCCGCCAACGGCGCAAAATATCGCGCCGTATCGCCGCCGAACAGAACGAAGTTAAACAGACCGTACCGGTCATTGAAAATGAAGCGCCACATCTGTGAGGAGACCACGGTGGGAATAGCCCAGGGAATGAGCACGACGGCGCGCAACACTCCGCGACCGCGAAACGCCTGGTTCATCACCAGCGCCATGCCGAGGCCGAGCAACAACTCCGATGGAACTGTGACCGCGACGAATAGGAGCGTCGTTCGCAACGCTTGCCATGCGACCGGGTCGGTCCAGAGATCGAGGTAGTTCTCCCAGCCGACCATTTTTTGGCCGAGCCAGGGCAGGGTCAAGATCAATCGATAAAAACTCAGGCGGAAGGATTCAACAATCGGATAGAGAGTAAAGACAGAAACGAAGACCAAGCTGGGGACGATAAACAGCAGGGCCAACCGGTGCGAGCTTTTCATGGAGCCGCAGTTTCGCGCAATAGATCGAGCACGCGATCCATGTCGCGCGCCGCCAATGCCGACCGTTGGTCGATCTTGCTGCCGGGCAAGGCTAAGGCAGCGCTAAAGTAACGTTGCATAATGTTCGAAAGCGGCGCGTAGACCGGCGTCCTCGGCCGCGGCACCGCTTGCTTGAAGGTTTCCAGCATAGATTCGAGCCATGGAACCTGGGCCAGCAGCTCGGGATCCGTGTAGAGCGCTTTTCGGGTTGGCGCGCGGCCGGTGGAAAAGGCGATCCGCTTTTGCATCTGGTGACTGGTCATGAACGCAACAAAGCGCCAAGCAACTTCGGGTATTTTCGAAAAGCGGCTGATACCTATTTGCCAGCCACCGAGGGTCGAAGCACCCTTGCCACCAGGAAAGGCCGGTAATGGCATCATACCGACTTTACCTATCACTCTCGATTGTTCAGGATCGTTGGCGACCCGCCACGCATAGGGCCAATTGCGGTGAAAAATTGCCCGCCCCTGCGCAAATAGCGCAACCGATTCCGGCTCTTCGTAGGCCAACACGCCGCGTGACGAGATCTCATTTATGATATGATCGCGCACGAAGCGGACCGCCTGCTTGGCGCGTTCTTGTTGCACCGCGCTCACCAATCGTTCTTCATCCCATAAAGCGCCGCCGTTGCCGAGAATGAATTCCATCATGTTGCAGACTAGCCCTTCGTATTGTTTGAACTGGCCCGAATACCCGACCAGGTGCGGATCTCGCTCGGCAGCAAGGACAGTTTTAGCTTGCTCCACAAGTTCGGGCCAGTGACGCGGCGGCGCCATCCGATGCTTCTGGAGGAGATCTTTGCGGTAATAGAGCAATCCGGCATCAATGAAAAGCGGCACGCCGAAGATCTCTCCGCGATAACGATTGGCCGCTATCGGCGCCTCAAGGAATTTGCCCTGCTCCGCGGTCGAGAAGAAACGATCCAGCGGTAATGTCCAGCCAGCCGATGCGAACTCGCTGGGCCAGATCACATCCATGAAGAACACGTCCAGGCGAGTATCGCGATTTTTCAATTTCTGGGTGAGCA
This sequence comes from Deltaproteobacteria bacterium, assembly GCA_021323355.1. Taxonomy (GTDB): domain Bacteria; phylum Desulfobacterota; class Binatia; order UBA9968; family UBA9968; genus WHTF01. The sequence continues at coordinate 4,478 of JAJONK010000361.1, read as the reverse complement.
GATCATGGAATTGGGTCGAAGAATTTGGCGCAATCTCCTTGACGACTTTAATCCCAGGATTTTGCTGCTCGAAGTCAGCGATGGCGTCATCCCAAAGCTGTGGCGTGTCCGTCCTGGAGATGACAGCGCGGAGCAGTGTTGCCTGCGCGTTGACTGATTGCGGTAGAAGACAGACGAGAATCGCGAAGATGCAAAAAAGATCTCGCATGAAGATCCGGCTCAATAAATCATCTCGGTACGTTAATCGCGCTCTAATTATGCATTCGACTACGTGGGCAGCCTATAATCTGATGTCGGTCATGTCCAGCATTGCCGGCTTTCAAATAATCTCTCGGTTCTGTAGTAGGGAGGGAACTCGGAAACCGCTTCCGTAGGTCGGGAAGAGGTACTGGCGTTTTGAAAAGTTGGCAGCCGTGTGCCAGCCGGCCAATCGAGACTGGTAATCGGCGATGTTGACAAATCTCCGTAGATTCGAATAGAGAGAATCGCACGCATCGCTAACAACGATACACGAGATCGTTTTAGGAGGGGATGAGATGAACGCAGTCAAAATAATTGGAGTGGTTTTGATCGTGGCCGGCGTTCTGGGGCTGGCCTATGGAAGCGAAGATCGGTCCGCTCGAGCTTCAGGTGAAGGATAAGGAGACGGTCAAAATTCCAGCTTGGGCCGGCGTGGGAGCAATAGTGATTGGCGCAGTCTTGTTCCTGGTGCCGTTGAAGAGGTAAGCGGAAATCGCATCAACCATTAAGGCCGCTTTACCAGACGCTACGCGCATCCATTTAAGACATTGCTGACCGAAGTTCCCCTGGGACCTCGCCGGTGGCTCTTGACGGGTCTTCATGACTAACCTACGGTGCGCAGGCGGAGGGAAAGCTAATGATTTGGCGAGTAATATGGTTTGCTTTATCGCTTCTGGTTGTGCTGGGCAGCGTCAAGCTTCCACAAGCCGACGGCCGTATCGTTGTCGGAGTTTCGACGGTGAACGTTGCGTTCCTGCCGATCTACATCACTCAGGACAGAGGCTTCTTCAAGGACGAAGGCCTGGATGTTCTGGTGGTGATGTTTAATGCCGGCGCTACCAATCTCCAGGCAGTCATTGGCGGCGACGTGCAGATCATGGCGGGAGGCGTGCCGGAGACCGTGCTCGCCCGAGCCGGCGGACTGGACATCAAGAATTTCTGGGCGATCTCCAATGTGATGCCGTTTCAAATCTATGGCAGTCCCAAGATGAAATCGCTGAAGGACAGCAAAGGGAAAAAGTTCGCGATCAGCCGTTTCGGCTCGCTCTCTGAATTTCTCACCCGTTCGGCGCTGCGCCAGGCGGGCGTCGATCCCAAAGATGTCACGATGTTGCAGATCGGCGCTACCCCGGCGCGCTTCACCACATTGGCCACCGGCATCGTCGATGCAACCATACTATGGTTCCCGGTCACCGAACGCGCCAAGTCGGTCGGCATGAATAAGCTCTTCGACTTAAAGGATCTCTATCCCAACTGGACCAACGTTGGTTTCATCGCGCGCGAGGGCTGGCTTGCCAAAGAAAAAGAGCAGACCGCCAAGTTTTTACGCGCTTATCAACGCGGCGTGAAGCATACGCGCGAGAACCGCGATGAGGGGATTCGAGCGCTCAGAAAGTATGTCGGACTGGATGCCGCCGAGGCTGGCGCTGGATACGATGAGTACCGCGATTCGTTTCCGCTCGACGGCCACATTCTCGACGCAGGTATCCTGGCCACCGTCGAACAGGAGATTGAGACCGGCAGACTGAAGACGAAGATCTCTGCGAACGAGATGATCGACTACAGCTTCATCAATGCCATTGGAAAAAGTACTCGTTGATCCGATTCTCCGCGACCGGTTCTGCGCTCTGTGAGTTTTCGAGCTGAGTGGATCGTCAGACTACGGTGACAGCGATCAGGTTGCCGGCTTCCGCAGAGCGGCGGCTATCCGATTGGCAGCCGGGTCGACTCGGGGTGGCGGATCAAAGTTCGGAGTTTGAGCTTGGATAGAACCGCCAAATTTCCATGACTGAAATACAAGAGGCGCCCATCGACCACGTGCCAAGAGAGCGAGACATGAAAGACATCGCACAAGATCTGATCGCGACGGCGCTCCCCTATTGGGAAGCTGAGGCTACGATCGTCCGGCGATTTTTCAAGAAGCGGCCGGCGCGGGAGGATCACATTTTCTGGCTCAAGGCGCAGCTCTGGAAGGAGCTGCATCCGGTGGACGGTTATTTCACCGGGCTGCAGAAGGAGCTGAACGATTTGGCGGCAAGGTTTCCCGATATCGACAAAACCATCGACCGGCACCGGTACCACTCGCTTCTCGAACAGCTCACGCAAGAGTTCAATCACTACGTGCTCATGGCCGACGTTCTCGAATATCTGCTGGGCCATCCGGTTTCAGCGGCGGATACTTTTCAGCTGTCCCAGGAAAAAAGGCTCGGTGATATACGCAGAGCTTTCGTAACTTCGGGCTCCCCGGTGGATAAAGCCGCGGTGCTCGTTACAGAAGGGGGCGGCGCCCGGATGTTTCGCGAGGGGAAAAAGCTCAAGGGCGGCCGGCTCGAAAGAATGATCGCCAGTGCGATGGAAGTGATTTATCAGGATGAAAAGAACCATTACAAGGAGGCGGCAAGTCAAGCGGCACGGGTGGTCCAGAGCAAACAGGATCTCGTGCGCATGAAAGAAGCCGTGCGTGCAGTGAGCCTTCAACGAGTGTACATGCGCAATGAAATGTTCAAGGAACCGCTGACGAGCGAAGAACTCCAGAGCTGCCTGCATCTCACACCCAGCGCCGCTAAAGCGGTCCGAGCGTGAAAAGAGAACTCGTATGTCTGGTGGCTCGGGATCGTTCGCTGTGACAGACCTTTACCTGAGTTTCAATCCGGGAGCGACGAGCGCCGTGGAAAAGGATGAATCCGTCGGGCTCACCGCACATGCTGCGCGATGATCTTTCTCCATAGGGTGTAACCGGCTTCGTTCAGGTGCAGCGCATCGGCGCGAAAGAGATCGGCGCGCGGATGGCCCTCGGCATCGAGCATCGCCGTGAACACCTCGATGAAGTCGAGCTTCTGATTCTCGGAGGTGTATTTTTCGATCAAATGGTTGGTCTCCCGGATCTTGGGAATGAGCCGGGCTCGGGCCGGACTTGGCTTGATTGAAATATAGGAAATCCTTGTGGTTGGGAGCTCTCTCTGTACCCCGTCGACAAACTTCTGGAAGCTGATCAGGATGTCCTCCGGTGGGATCCCTTCGGCCAAATCGTTATCGCCGGCATAAACCACTACTTGGCGCGGCTTGTAAGGGAATACCAATCGATCTAGGTACCGCGTGCAATCGGACATCTTGGAGCCGCCCACAGCGCGCTTGACGATGGATGGCCCAAATTGCTTTTCGAGATCGTTCCACAATCTGATCGACGAACTGCCGACGAATAGAATTCCCCCTGTCGGCGGGGCTTGCTCCCGGTCCGCCGCCGCGAAGGCGGCGATATTCTCTTCAAACGATGTCGCGCCGGCTGGCATTGCCGAAACCGACGTTTGGGCCCAGACCCCGTTAGCGCGCAGTAAAAGGGCGCCGAATACAAGAAAGACCAAAAACAATCTTCGCATGAAGTAATCCCGGCGCTTCTTCGAACTCAGCCCCCGTTAAAGTGTCTCGCTTCCGGAATTGACTGGCCATATGAGCCTCAGCTCGCCATTCCTTCGGCGTGTAATACTCATTTGTGCGGCCTGTGTCAATCACCGCGGGCGGCTGATTAGCCGACAGTCCGTCCCAGCAAGTAGCACGCAAGGTAGTCCGCACTAGCCTTTCACATTACTTTGACGGAACGCGAATTCCTGATCAAGGCCAATCAGCCTTCCTGCAACTTTTTGCTCCCCAGATTCCGTTAGCTAAGTTCGAGATGTATTCCCCCGGAAGTTATTGCCCAGTTGCAGATCGAAGATTTTAGTTGGAGGATTACCCAACCGTCGCGTTAAGAAGTTCAATCAACCGAGATCAAAAAGCGCTAGGAGACAATCTAGTGTTTGAAAACCGTCTGCTCGAGCCGGGGCAGCTTCTGAAGTTGCTTGAGACCGCGGTCGGGCAGGCCAAAGAGGCGGTGCTGATCACGTCGGCGAGGTTGGACCCGCCGGGGCCGCAGATTCTTTTTGTCAATCCGGCGTTCAGTGAAATGACCGGATACAGTCAAGAAGAAGTTCTCGACAAAACACCGCGGATTCTTCAAGGTCCGAAGTCTGATCGCGCGATGTTACAAAGGCTGCGCGAGGCGCTTGGTCGTGGAGAACCGTTTTCCGGCGAGACGATCAATTACCGCAAGGACGGCGGCGAGTATTATGTCGAATGGGATATAACACCGATTCGCAATTCTAACGGACAGATCCATCACTTCCTATCGATTCAAAGAAATGTCACGGAGCGAAAATCAGCCGAGAACCGGCTCAGAGAATTACTTTCACAAGTGGAGAGAA
>JAJONK010000360.1 GCA_021323355.1 Deltaproteobacteria bacterium | reverse complement strand
CTTCAAGCACAATGCCAGTAGGGAACGAAAAAAAGCATCGGCATGAATGAGTGCTCGCGCAAGGAAGTACGCTCTGGCGCGTGCGATCTCGTTATCCTGAGGGTCTCCACGCCACAGTATCCCGAGGTGGTCACGTGTGCATACTGCAGCGAAATGCGGTGCCAACGCGATGTGATCAAAGTTTAAATTGAGGCAGCCCTCCCAGGGCCCAAGACGAAAATCAAAAGAGAATAGGCTTGGCACCAGGGGACCCCCCTCTCTAGCGGACTTACGTTAGAATTTCACGAAAGAATGCTACTCGCCAGATCCTGCATAGTTGTCGTTTTTGCGCGGTACAAAATGGCTGTAAACCTTGAGCGTGAGGCAAGGACATTACCGAAGTAAGCCGACTGCTAGGGCATTCGGATTGCGCGATCCTTGGATAAAAGCAGCGAGGCGAACGTGTGGCGCAATTTATGAAATGTGAGCCGGCTTATTTCAGCACGGCTGACAATCGCATCAAAGATATTTCCGGCATTCTTCCGATGGATGAAACCACCGGCGATATTGAGAAACACTAGACCCTGATGGCTGGGCGGGCACTTCAGCTTCCAGAGCTTTAATTCATGCGCCAGTTCGCGCGGCATATCTAACATGCGTCGGCTCTTTTTTGATTTCGGCGCTTTCAATTCCAAGCCGCCTTTGTTGTTTGAAACAACCAAATTTAGCCGTACGTTGATCACTCCTGCTTTGAAGTCTACTGCCGGGCCAGGTAAGCCCTAAAACCTCGCCAATCCGCATCCCGGTCAAGCCGGGTACCATAACGAGAGCACGTTCGAAACTCCCCTGCTCCGTCGTATTAACGAGCTTCTTTAACTCCTCTTCCGAGTAAACCTGGTCCGGTAAAACCTCTTCGTCCTCGTTCTCTTCGTTCGAGACTTTCAGACGCTCGGCGAGCTCGGCCGCATTGGCCTTGCTCTGCAGAGGCCCGTAGCGTTGCGCGAGCTTAAAGATAGCGGTGAGCGTCCTTAGGATCTTATTGGCCTCTTTGGTCGAGGCGGCCTTGGCCCATCTGGCTGCGGCGATCTCGATCTGCTCCACCGTGGCGCCTTGAATCCTCAATGAGCCGAGGGCTGGCACGATATACTTGTCAATGTGGATTCGCCAGTTGTGAAGCGTACCATGCCGATATGTGCCAGCGTCGTTCTTTCGCTTGTACCAGGATTCGGCGATATCCTTGACGGTAATATCGGCTGCGCGACGAAATCGCCCTTTGAAATATCCCCGATCGATTTGCTTATTGAAATTGCGCGCGTCTTCAAGCCTGTCGAACGTTTTCGTAGGCGCCTCCCGTGCTGATCGCGGAAGTCTACTCGATACGTTCCTGCAGCAGTTTTATTTATTGCCATAATTTTACTCCTCGCTATGCACGCCGTTCGCTCTCATCGTCCGGTCACTTGGGGTTCTTCCTACTCCTTCGACTCTTCACCTTTTCACTTAGTTGATTCAATAACATTGCGTACGCCCCTTTCGGCTCGTTCGCCCCCGTTTCCCAACGTGCGACGGTATGCTGTCTTGCGCCTATCTTGTCAGCTAGTTGCTGCTGAGTTAGTTGCAGGGCTTGTCGAAGCTTTTTGATCTCTTGAGGGTTCATGATCCTTTATATTAATTGGTATTAATTTTTACAAGCAGAAATCCATGAAGGACGACTACTTGATTCGCCCGCAGCGATTGTGCTATCAACCGCGCCCTCGCTGCGCAGCGACAACCCTGCACGCGACAACCGGCCTTCCTTTGATGATGTGTCAAAGGCGCTGCGCCGGCTAGGCCCAGGAACTTTGGGCATGGAGAAAACATCATGATGGTACTGCTGGGTTACTTCCTCATCGCAGCTGTAGCCGGCGTCACAGCATCGGCGGTCATTGGACTTTTTCTAGCCAACTTCATCATCGGTTGTTTCAAAACTTCCGATCGAGCGAAGAGAGAAACACTTACAAATCATCGCTTGTGGCGCTTTGAGTGCTTTTCTCGCCACCGAACTCAAGCTCGCTTGTCTGGTGTTCTGATCCGTCGTAGGTAAGTACATGCCCCCACCTGGTACTGGCGTCTTGTAATTTGGGCTAGTGGCGATCCCGGTCCGCATCCATACCGCGACACACAGCGAGAACGTCTCTTTTCACCTGCTGCATGAAAAATGCGGCTCGCGCGTGCGCAATCAGCACTATTGCCCAATCTGTAACATCGTCGTTGAGCGTGCAGATCTTGTCCGCGGCGTCCAGCACGCCAGAGATCAGTACGTTCCGATCACCGAAGAGGAACTCGAAAGTCTCGAAGCAGAGGCGAACAATAGTATCGATCTCAAAGAGTTCATCCCGCTTGCTTCAGTGGATCCGGTCTATTTCGAGAACACTCACTATCTTGGTGCAGACAAAGGCGGCGAGAAGCCCTATCGCCTCTTGGCTGACGCTATGGCAAAGAGCGGTCGTGTCGCGGTCGCCGAACTTGTAAGCCGCGGCAAAGAGCAGCTTGTACTTATCCGGCCCTACCGCAAAGGTTTGGTGCTGGCACACGATGTACTACGGTAATGAGGTTCGGGACTTCAAGCAGGTGCCCAAAGGCGAGAACGTCAAGATTTCGGAAACGGAATTAGAGCTCGGCGTTGGTTTGATCGAGCGCCTCACATCGGAAGAGTTTCACCCCGAGAATTACAAAGACGAATATCGCATCCGCGTGCTCGGCATGCTCGGCGAGAAGAGCAAAGGCAAGGAAATCGTGATCGACAAAGCGCCGGCGCCGAAGCACGGTCAGGTGATCGACATTATGGAAGCGTTAAGGCGCAGCATGGAAAGAGTGCCGGCGAAGAGAGTCGCGCGCTCGGCCGCGACAAAGAAGAAAAAGAAAGTTTCGTAAATTCGACAACAAAACCTATAATAAGCCTCCATTGAATTGCGAGAAGATTAGCCACGTGCAAGGAGGTCAAGGATGCAATGGGAATATAAGCTGGTTTTGTTGGATACATCTGGCGGTATATTTGATTCGCAAGAGAAGATGCTTCAACAGCAAGAAGAAACATTGAATATATTGGGCAAGGCCGGGTGGGAAGCTGTGAGTTATTCATGGAGGGGATTCGCATTGCTTCAGCTTAAACTCCGCGTCCGTGATGACGCCCTTCGATCAGTAGCTTCGCGAGCGCGTCCGTCATTGCCAGAGTCGAGACCATGAGTTCTTCCAGCGATACGGCTTTACCTTGTTCGGAGTTCTGCAATTGTGACTCCTATTTGATGATCCTGTTCGCTCGGGCGAGCACATTGGGCGGAATCGTCAGGCCGATCTGTGATGCGGTTTTCAGATTGATCACCAACTCGAATTTGGTCGGTTGCTCTAGTGGAAGATCAGCGGGCTTCGCGCCTTTACGAATCTTATCGACGTAAATAGCAGCCCGGCGGAACAAATCGGCACGATCCGTTCCCATAGGACATGAGGCCACCGGGTTCCACGAAGTTTTATCGTCGTACATCCCCGGAAGCCGGTTGTGCAGTGCAATTTTCAGGAACTCCTTTCGATAATTAATAAAGAGAGGATTTCTCAGGGCGATCAAAGCACCGGCCCTTTCTCTGAGTGCGCTCTTGAATGCGATCTCAAAGTCCTCAGGCCTGCCAACCTCGATACCCAATGCGCCCGCTGCGGTTTCAGTTTCCTTGATCTGATCTTCTAGAGATGCATTGGTCGGATTCCAAAAGACGGCCACGCGAGTGAGGTTGGCGATAGTGTCCTTGAGAATCTCAAGCCTTTTCCCGCCCAAGCTCCACGAAGCCGGATAGACCTGTTACGTTCCCGCCGGGCCGTGCCAGGCTTGTTACCAATCCAGAGCCCACTGGGTCACCCACCAGGATCACG
>JAJONK010000359.1 GCA_021323355.1 Deltaproteobacteria bacterium | reverse complement strand
CAGGCGTAAAAATCGAGGCCTATCGAGTCTCGGGCTCGGACATCACTACAAGAATGTTCGAAGAATCCAAGGCGAAGAGATATATAGCCGACACGGTGGAAACCACCGAAGGCAATCTGATGTTCATGCGCGATGCTTTTCTCCTGCAACAAGAACCTGCTCTCCAAGGGCGCAGTGCCAAAAAATTTCGAAGGGCTGCTTCATCCCGAGCTCAAGGGGCGCATGGGTGTATCGCTCAGCGATCCAATCTACAAAGTGATCGGCGCCATGTTGAAGACCAAGGGCCCGGAGTTTGTCAAAAAACTCAAGACCCAGGAGATCGCGCTGCATACAATCATTCCGCCCGCTTTGCTCGACCTGATCGCCTCGGGTGAAGTGTTAGCCTCGCCCGGAATCTTTCGTAATCACGTATTGGTTGCCGTCGAGAAGGGCGCGCCGGTGGAGTGGTTGCCGTTGGATCTGGTGCCGACCAACGTGGGCGGCGCCGCAATTGCCGCGCAACCGCCGCATCCTCATGCCGCCCTGCTACTGGCGGATTACCTCCTGGGAGCCGAAGGTCAAGCGCTTCTGGCAAATTACCAGTATGGCAGCGCCACCAAGGATCTCGGTTTCAAACGGTGGCGACCGGACCATGGAATCAGCACCGACAAGTACGAGAAGGACCTGGAACGTTGGGAGAAACTCCTCAAAGAAATCAGCCGCAGGTGATGCAGCGGCTTAAAATTCAGCTATCGAGGAGGCGCAAGGGGTTGTCTTTAAGTCTAGTTGTATCTTCTCAACCATTGCCATAGGAACAAGGAACAAGAAATCTCAAAAGCCTAAGAGGGCCTGCCTATGCTTGCCGTGATGATGCGCAATCCAGCCCAGTGGCTGTTTCTTTTAACCAGTGTGACCTTGGCCTACCTGGTGCTGCCGCCGTTCTTTTTCATTCTGCACACCAGCCTGGTGACCGACCGCGGCCTGCAAGCCGGTAGTTTCACCATCCAGCATTTCGCCAACATCATCGATTCCTTGGGCGACGTCAAAACTCTGCTGAGCAATTCCATGATCTTCTCGATCGGTAGCGCCGGCATTGCTCTGGTTTATGGAACGTCATTGGCTTGGCTGGCGGAGCGCAGCAATGCGCCGTTTCGAAAGCTCGCGTACGTTTCCGCTTACGTATCGTTCGCCATTCCGGGCATCATCAAAGTCGTCGGCTGGATCATGCTCCTGGGCCCCAAGGCGGGAATTCTCAATGCTCCGGCCGTTGCCTGGACCGGTCAACCCTTTTTCAACATATTCTCGATGAGTGGAATGATCCTGATTGAAAGCTTTCTGTGGATTCCGATCGTGTTCCTGCTGATGTCGACGCCGTTTCGTTCCATGGATCCGTCGCTGGAAGAAGCCGCAACCACCGCCGGTAGCAGCGGCTGGCAAGTTTTCCGCCGGGTTACTTTTCCGCTGGCGATCCCCAGCGTGTTGGCAGTTTTGATACTGACTTTCATCCGGTCGCTCGAGGCTTTCGAGATCCCGGCGCTGATCGGCATCCCCGCCGGGGTCGAGGTGCTCACGACTAAAATTTACTTGCAAATAAAAGGCGGGCTGATTCCGAAGTATGGCGAAGCCAGCGCCTACTCCATTATTCTCATCGCTATAGTTGGTCTGGGACTGATTCCCTACTACCGCATCACCAGCAAGACGTACAAATTCACCACGATCAGCGGCAAAAACTTTCGTCCCAACCGGATCGAACTCGGCAAATGGCGTCCGCTCGGCGCCTTCCTGATGCTGGCTTTACCGTTACTCCAATTTCTGCCGATCGTTGCCATTGCATGGTCATCATTCCTTCCCTTCGCTCAGGTACCGTCGCGCAAAGCGCTCTCGATGTTGACGCTCAACAATTACGCCACCGCGTTTGCCGACAGCAGCATCATTCGCTCCGTGCTGAACAGCCTGACCGTGAGCATCAGCTCGGCAACCGTCGCCATAATCATTACCTTCTTTGCTGCCTGGTTGATCGTCCGAGCATCGATCAAATCACGTTGGCTACTGGATCAAATGGCCATGCTGCCGCTGGTTTTTCCAGGCATTGTCATGGGCATAGCGATTCTCAAGATGTATCTGATTCTGCCGGTGCCGGTTTATGGCACGATCTGGATCCTGGTGCTGGCATTCATCGCGCGCTATTTGCCCTACGGCATTCGATTCAGCCATTCGGCGCTTTTGAGCCTGCACAAAGAACTCGAGGAGGGCGCCACCACCAGCGGCGCCAGCTGGTTCCAGATGGTCCGGCACGTCGTCGTGCCGCTGATTATGCCCGCGCTGCTCGCCGGTTGGATTTATATCTTTCTAATTACGTTTAAGGAATTATCTATCGCCCTCTTGCTCTACTCGCCGGGTTCGCAAGTGGTTGCGGTTACCATCTGGGAGCTATGGGACAACGGCCATGTCGGCGAGTTGGCGGCGTTCAGCCTAATCATTACCATTGGCACCGTGATGGTCGGTTCAATCTTTCTCAACATTGCCCATCGCTATGGATTGCAGGATTAAAAGATAGGGCGGTTCAGGAGTTCAATAGTTCAACGTCAGAGTTCAAGGCTGCCCTGGACTTGATCTAAGCCTCAACGGTTGAACGGTTGAACATTTGAACGGTTGCGATCCTAATGATTGGAGGTTAATTGGTGGACTTTACTGTGATCGATGCGGATGCTCATCACCTCGATGGACCCGCTTATAAGAGCTATTTGCCTGAACGTTTTCGCAAAAGAAGCGGGCCGTACTTTCCAGCGTTCGGCTGGGATATCTTTCTGAACGACACGACTGGCAGGAAGCCGGCCACCCCTCAGGAGTACTGCAAGGATCTTGATGTCGAAAACATCGGCGATGCCGTAGCCTATCCTAGTAATGCGCTTTCCATCGGCCTGGTACGCGAGCTCGACCTCGTCGTTGAGCTGGCCAAGGCATACAACAATTGGGCTTGTGACTTCTGCAAGAGCAGCGGCAATCGAGTTAAATACGCCGCCGTGATCGCGCCGCAAGTTGTGCCTGAAGCGGTGAAGGAGATCCGCCGCAGTGTGCAAGAACTCGGCGCGGTAGCCGTGATGGTGCCGACTTACGTGCAATCGGGCATGGACCTGGGCCAACCGGAATTCGATGCTATCTATGCGGAAGCTCAGGAGCTCGGCGTGCCGATCGGCTTTCACGCCACCGCGCAGGTCTCGCAAGGCAACTGGCGCTTTCACAAATATCTGGGCGTGCACATGACGTCACATCCGTTCGAGCAGATGCTGACCATCGTGGCGATTATTTCTAATGGCGTGCTTGACCGCTTTCCAACACTGAAAGTCGCCTTTCTCGAAGCCGGCGTCGGCTGGCTTCCCTACTGGATGGAGCGTTTCGATGAAAAATATCTCAGACGCAAATCCGAGATGGAGCCGCTCAAGATGCTGCCCAGCGAGTACGTAAAGAATAATCGCTGTTACTTCACCTGCGAAGGCGAGGAGTCGGCTTTGCCGCTGGTAATCGAGCAGTTTGGCGACCAGTGCATGATGTATGCCTCGGACTACCCGCACTGGGACATGGAATGGCCGCACAGCGTCAGCCAGGTGGTCCGGCGCAAAGACATCTCGGACGGAACCAAACAAAGAATTCTTGCCGAAAACGCCAAAAATTTTTACCGCTTCGCATGACCAACCCGAGTCGTCTACAGTGGACCGGCCAAAGTTGTGACCATTGTAACCGCTTGAATCCTCTGACGTTGAACCTTGAACTTTTGAACCGTTGAACCATAGGAGAAGAACATGTCCGATAACAAACTGCTCATCGCCGACATCAACGAATCCGATGGCATTGCCTGGTTGACCCTCAACCGGCCGGAGAAAAAAAACGCGCTGAGCATGTCTCTCTTGAGCGAGCTCGCCGGAATTCTTCGCTCTCTCGCCAACAACGACAAGATACGCTGCATCGTCACCAGCGGCGCCGGTGGTACGTACTCTTCGGGTCGTGATCTTTACGATATGAGAGGCCAGGAAAACCGTCGCCGTA
>JAJONK010000358.1 GCA_021323355.1 Deltaproteobacteria bacterium | reverse complement strand
CCACAAAACATAAGCTGCCAAACCTGCGGCCAGGACTGCGACCAGCCAACCGCCCCAGCGCAGTGAGATCCGCTCGAGTTGATCACCGAGAATCAAGCCCAAGCTCGTGACGGTGACGACCCAGAGGAATCCGCCCAGGGAATCGAAGATCAGGAAACGTCGCACGGGCATACGAAAGACTCCCGCAAGAGATGGTGCCGCGGTATTCAGGCCGGGTATAAATTTGGCGACGAGCAAAGAACGGACGCCATGCCGGACGAAGAGGTTCTCAGTCCGCCGCACGCATGAGTCCGGTTCGAGAGAAATGCGGCACAGTAGCTTCAGGATGCGGCCGCCGCGGTACCGGCCAAGAGAGTACCAGAACAGGTCGGCCAGAATAACCGCGACGAACGTCAAGGTCAGCGCGAACGTCAAATTCATTTTACCGGCACGGGCCAGCGCGCCGGCCGCGATCAACAGAGGAGCAGCTGGGATAGGCAGACCCAGCTGTTCGAGCAGCACCCACCCGAACAGTACTGCGTAGCCGTGCCTAATCAGGAAGTCGGCCGCTTGTTCCAGGCTCAAATCCCGGAAGGAACCGGCCGCCTCGGGCAATACGCTCGCAAAAAAGAAACTAAGGACAGTCAAGATCAGCGCCGCAATCGCCGATTCGACATAGATCCAACGAGCCCGCGAGCGGAGTCGTTGCTCGACGCCTTCGTCTCCGACCGGCTCTTCGTTGCCGTTCATCTTGCGCGCGCCGCGCGCCGCCAGAACGACTCAGGTCTTTTTGCGAGCCTGAGAAACTGCGAGAGTTCCCATCCAGAACGGCAGAAATAGCGCCGCATACCAGCCGCGGCTTACACCTGCATGGGCGAAGACGACTGCCAGGACGACGCCCACGGCGAGCATGGCGCCACCCATGAGCAGGCGCTTACGGGTCTCCTTCGGCCCGATATTGGATAGCTCTGCTTTTCCGACGTTCATCGAAAGCTACCGGTACTCTTGTTCATTTTTTCGATCTCCGCTCAGGTTTCACCCTTAATATCCGACATTCGTGCATCCGGCTAGAGTGCCCTGATGGAGACCAGGAATATTTCTCTCAATTGCTTCTTTTCACCACGAAGCAGAAATTTGAGCGCGGAAAGACTTTCTGAGTTGGTGTATAGCGAACGGGGCAATCGGAAGGCCTGCGCCGGTAAACCGCCCAAGACTTCGGTGGAGACCGCGTTAGAGAATGGCAACTGGGCGATTCTCGAAACGGAACTTGTGTGATACAAACGGGACCATTAAATAGTTGGTAGAGCGGGACTTTGACTGCGGCTCGGACCAGGGCGACTTCTTGATGTAGCAATCTACGGTAGCTTAAAAGGGCATCGTTTAAGCGCCTAGACGTCCAGTTTTGGGCCGAAAAGTTGCCTTGAGGAAAACGATCCTGAGAGCCAACCGTCATTTTCTCGCTGGTTGTATTTGGCACATCACTACCGCTGCCGCCAAAAAAATCTCACTGAAGTTTTTTCCGCGATCGCCGCGCCGGTATTTGCATTGGGTCTCCAAGCCAGGAAGCGAGAAGTTGTCGCAAGATTCTTTTGGTTCAGACTTCAGATTCCCTTTCAATCTGACATACTTTAATTACAGTCGGAAAAATTTTCAGCACGACTGTCCTAAAAGCACTCGCTCATTCGTCGCGCTATTAGGTGAGGCATTCGGTGTCTGGCGGGCGAATGCAGCAGCAATGTCGCCAAAACTTTTTGGCGAAAAGCTTAAGGAGGTATGAACCATGGCACAGGAGAAAATCAATGCGACGCGTCGACAAACCAATTTGCCGAACGAATCCGACAAATATCTGTCCAAGCGAGAAGAACTTCGACTGGCGGAAATTGAGCTGATGCGCCAGCGAGAGCGAGTAGCAGAACTTCGCCGCGGGCTTCCGCAAGGCGCGGCGCTTCAGGATTATGCATTCGAAGAGGGTCCGGCGAACCTCGATGCCGGCGACACGCCGATCCGCACCGTCCGTCTGAGCGAACTGTTCAGCGCGCCTAATCGTTCGTTGGTCGTCTATCAGTTTATGTTCGGAAAGAAGAACACCACGCCGTGCCCGATGTGCACGCTCTGGATCGATGGTTGGAATGGTGTCGCTCATCATCTGGCTCAGAACGTTGACGTTGCGATCGTGGCCGCGGCCGATCCGATGGCGTTGCGAGCACATGCACGCGCGCGCGGGTGGCACAGGCTTAGGCTACTGAGTTGCGGCGCCAACACGTTCAAATACGATCTCGGCAGCGAAGACCGCGAGGGGAATCAGGATTCGACCATTTCCGTTTTTACTCGAGATACTGACGGAACTCCTCGCCACTTCTACTCAGTTCATCCGTCTCTCTCGAGCGACATCGAAGAGCGCGGTATCGATCTGCTGTCTCCCGTTTGGCATATCTTGGATCTCACTCCACAGGGGCGCGGTGAGTGGTACGCGGACCTTGGTTACGGCACGAACGTGAGTGCGGCGCGTCGTTGAATGTCGTCGAACTACGTCATCTCTTGGTGAAAGACACAGGCGGGGATGTCATAGCCCAGAGCATGCAGTTTAATCGCCGGGCGGACGGCGCAGGAAGACAATCGGCGCAAGAACCGCCACGGCGCGTTCTGGGAGGACCGGTATCGCGCTACGGCTATCCAAGCCGATGATCATTTGCACCAGTTGCTGGTCTCTATCGAATCATCAGGTTTCTCAAAATTCGATCTTCAAGGGCTGATGCACTAGCCAAGCAAGAACCTTCTGATCTTTTAAGCTCCACGTACCCGACTTGAAGATCAGCATGACCAGATAATCGTCAGGGTCAATTTGAGCTTTAAGCTTCTGCCAGACATCTCTCGCCGGCTCATCTGCAGTGATCGCGTAATTTGATCCGTATAGCTTCACCCACTGATAGCTTCCGAGGACTTTGTAGAAAGCCTTATCTGCTTTGGACGTTTCCGCATTACATTTGTAGGTGATGAGCAGAACAGCCATTGGCGCATACCATAGCACACGACGCACAGACGGTGGAAAAAAAATGCGGCTATGCTGAGGCGCTACTCGGTTACTTCGTCATTGCTGCAGGTGCGGGGTATTGTCGCTTCGGCCTTCGTCGGGTTTGTTCGCGCCAACTTACTGATCGCTCATAGGGCTTCTCTTGATAAGCTGGGGTGTAGAGGATTTTTGCGTCAGCCCGACAAATCGACTTTTAGCAGGGGCTTAGGAGGTTATGAGGGTAAGTTGTTTAGGTATCAGTTTTTTGCAGAGCGTAGTTTCCGACACTACAGCTACGAACCCGCCTCATCCGTTCCGTTTACGTTCACTGGCAAGGAGCGCCCGCCTTGATTGTTCCAACACCCGCTCCATCTCCGCATGCAGCACTCGGCTGCACTCCATTGTGTTACAACTTCGCTCAAAGGCACTTCTTAGCTGATCGAGAACCCGTCCTGATTTAAAGATTGCCTGATGAAGGATGGTGTTGATTGCAGGCTTGCCGTCGTCTATCCACTTTCTGACGATTGCAATGCCCTCCATCCGTGCTTCTTTGGGGGTCATGAAAGTGCGGCTACAAGTGTATCTGGTAAATTCTTCTTTGTTACGTTCAACCCGATATCTATCAGAGAAAAACGTGCAGGCTTTGCCGGGATGAACTGGCTGAGTGGTGACGCTAAATTGATGACCTTTGTACCGATAGTATCTTGCGTCCATCCGTCCTCGGCATCAAGCCGTCCGTTACCGTGTAGTTGTTGGGGCCTTGATGATTCACGATCTGCGGGGACTTTCCATTAAAATGTGGATAACCCTGTGGATAGACTTCGCCTGTTAAGCCTCAGAGCCTAAGTAGAAGCGGCGTTGACCAAATTGCCTAAAAATTCAACTAAATTTCC
>JAJONK010000357.1 GCA_021323355.1 Deltaproteobacteria bacterium | reverse complement strand
ATCGACCGCGCCACCTGCGGCTTACCATCTTTCTGCTCGGTGCTTTGTGCAACGGAGAGGACGCGCTTATTCTGAAGAACAATTTTTGAAAGTCTCGCATCCTTATTATCAGAAGTTCCAGGGGGTGTCGTCGTAACGATGACGTCC
Source organism: Deltaproteobacteria bacterium (assembly GCA_021323355.1). Taxonomy (GTDB): domain Bacteria; phylum Desulfobacterota; class Binatia; order UBA9968; family UBA9968; genus WHTF01. The sequence goes on along the minus strand of JAJONK010000357.1, from coordinate 3,736 downwards.
ACACGGTCATCCGGCACAATAAAACCGCTCACTCCGATGATTTCATCGACTCGAACGGCCATCGCTCGCTTACCCGGCTCCAAACGGACAGTTAATCCGGCACCCTCACCAGATAATCGAGATTCCAGAATCGGCTCATTGGCCATAATTTTTACTCGATTGACCTTTCCGATCACCTCTTTGGGAGTTCCGAACGCGCCGGCCGGGACCGAAGCCTTCGGCCACTTGATGGCTCGCACTGTGCCGTCCTTCAACATTGCCTCAGCGATTGTGCTCCCTGCTGGGATATCTTTCGCCGCGATCACAACGTCCTGCGTTTGAGTTCGCAGCGCCTCAGCCGCCTGCCGCTGTTGGCGCAGGAAGTTAAATATTCCATATGCGGCAATGAGTCCGAAAAACACAGCCACAACTAGCGCAATTTTGAGCCTATTTTGCATACAGTTTCCTTTTTTGTGAGGTTAAAATTTCTCGTTTCAAGGACAACTCTTACCGTTAGCTCCGCAATTTACTCGGTTAGTACTAAAAGCCCGCCCACGTCCCCGACGGGTCGAAATAATATGCCATAATTGTACCAGCGCCGATTGCGACACCCCACGGCACTGAATAGGCACCGGACTCCAGTGTTGTCTGTTTCGGCAGCCCGATTCGCATTGTCAAAAACATAAACTTACAATCAGTCCAGAAGTGTTTGAAAGACATTTGCCGGGCCTGACCTAAAGCCAAAGCTAACAAAGCTAACATTCCGGCACCGAGACATGAATAAAAAAACACCCGTGGCAGCCATGTGTATCCCAGGAGAGCGCCTACGGTGGCAAACAGTTTGACATCGCCGGCTCCCATCCAACTAAAGGCAAACGGAATCAACAGAGCGATGATGCCGAGACAAAAACCCGCGATGCTAAATATTAGGTGAGTACTACCCTGCAGTGCACTGATAACAATTCCACCGATAAGACCAAACAGAATCACCCAGTTTGGAATTCTCCGCTCTTTGATGTCGAAAAATGCTGCAACAATGATGATTGCAAACAACGTAAGATTGAGAACGACTTCCATGGAGATCTTTGGAGACAGCTACTAGTCGACACAGTGCCAGGTTGTGTTTAGTAGAACGCGAGCTTGGGGTGGAAAAGTTTTCCACCCCAAGCTCATAATGAAAATCGGATCTTGATATTATGACCCGCCGCAACCCTGCGGATCGGCGAGGCAGTCCGAAACATCTCCCCACGAATCGGTAAGCTGATTGCCGATGTTCGTTGACTTAACGGCAACCCAGAAGACCAATGCTACCAAAAGAACGATCAAGGTGTATTCGACCAAGCCTTGACCTTCCTCTTCGACGACTAGACGTTTAAACAAGTTCATCATTATTCTTCACCCCCTTTCTTTTTAGTATAGTAGCAATCGAAACTGTAACCGCGATGGAGCAGAGTTCATGCCAGATATTAATGAGCTGTTTCTTCCTGTACTTGCGCTCTTTGATACAAATACTTTCGGCTTCGTTTGACATTGCTGTCATTTTCAAAAGCTTAACTGTCACAAACAGGATGGCAAACCCCAAACGCGACGTTACTTTTGGTATCTTTAAAGAAACCTGATAGCATCGACATTTCGCATCAGCGTCCGCTCGAGCAAGTCTCTGTCCAGTTGGAACACCTAACTGTGGACCGGGTATGAGTTTTGCGTGGAGATTTCTGTCAATGCCTGACATTGCTCGACTCGTGAGGCCGAGCGATCGCAGCATCAGTCGAGATTAAACGTTCTCGTATTCGACCGGAATTTTAATGGAAAATACCGAAAGTAAATCCCAATTATCGATCCTAATTATCGAAGATCATCCGGACCAGCGGGATCTTCTAGCCATCGTCCTTCAGAGAGAGGGCTACAAAGTGGTGACCGCCGCTAATGGCGTCGAAGCTTTGGACAAATTGGAGCAGGAGGAAGTTCATATCGCGCTTTCCGACATCATGATGCCAAAGATGGACGGATTTGAACTAATCAATAGGATCCGGAGCAATTCTGCACTACGGCACATTTATATCATTCTAATCACTGCTCGCATTCAGGAGGGCGATCGTGTGCGCGGACTTGATCTTGGCGCGGATGATTACATAACCAAACCTTTTTCGTTCTCCGAACTGCTGGCGCGAGTGCGTGTCGGCTCCCGAGTTGTGCAGTATCAACAGCATCTTGAATACCAAACTCAGATCGACTCGCTTACCGGGCTGTTTAATCGCAGAGCTTTCGAGAAGAAGATAGTCGAGGAGTTCGAACGATCCAAACGCTATGAACATCCATTATCGGTGATAATGCTCGACATCGATAACTTCAAGAAGATCAATGACACGTACGGTCATCACGGCGGGGACGCCGCCCTGGTGAAGATTTCAGAAATTTTGCGTGACAAAAGCCGCCGTAGTGACTTTCCCTCGCGGTTTGGCGGGGAAGAGTTTGTTCTGGTCCTTCCGGAAACGGATCAAGACAGCGCTATCCAGGTAGCAAGGAAATTTCACGAGGAGATTAGAACTTGCACCTTCGGCACCGCCGATAAACCTTTCTCGTTAACCGTGAGCATGGGACTCACTTCAACCAACAAAAAGCAATATTCAGATTGGCGTCAAATGATCGACGATGCCGACTCCGCTTTATATCAGGCAAAAAATAGCGGCAAGGATCGCATCGAGATTTGTCTACCGAACGAGCACCACAAAGTTCGTCACGCCGCTGCGCATTAACAGCCGATGCGATCCCGCCATTTACTGATCATCATTCTTGTCCTCTCGTGTACTTTAGCCTGGTGGTACTTGCTTGTGCCACAGCCCCAAATCCTTTCCTCGCGCTCGACCGTGAGTCCGCTCTCAGTTGGTCCGCGATTTACCGCCGGAATAGTAGAAAGACGGTTAGCTCCTCCGTTAAGGGCGGAATTTACCGAAGCTATTGGAAATAATCTTATTTATATTTCCCGACTCGTGAGTGCCGACAAAGAATTAATCATTTACGCCGGTGCCGCGTTTTTTGGTTTGTTCATGATGGTTCTGGCACTTAAGAATCCGAATCCGGCCCGCCCTCGAACAGCAGATGCAATGCTTGCCCTGTTAAAAGAGGAGAAGGAGAAGGCCGAGAATCTCGCGCGATTGAAATCAGAATTCCTGAACCAGGTTTCGCACGAATTGCGTACTCCCCTTGCTGTAATCATTGGGTACATCGAGTGCCTCACGGATGGATTGTATGGGCAGGTCGAGAATAGACATCATGATATTCTGCAAATCGTCGCAAAGCAGTCAGCTCATCTGAAAAATATGATAGATCAGATCCTCATCTATTCGCGCCTAGAAGCCAGCAAACAGCCGCTTCGCATTGAAGAATTTAGCCCAGTGAACGTTCTACTCGATCTGCGGGATACCTTTGACTTTCTTTGCGCTCAAAAGGGGCTTCAGCTGAAGTGGGAGCTTCCGCGAACGGCGCCAGGAATGAAAAATGACCCTCAAAGATTTAAGGAGATCGCTAGTAACCTCTTGCAGAATGCAGTGAAATATACGGATCAGGGGCTGATTGTTGTGATGCTCCACGACTCCAAGATGCCGGATACCATTGTATTGGAAGTAACCGATACGGGTGTCGGCATACCGGCGACCGCGCTCAGCAGTGTATTTGACCCGTTCATCCAAGTTCACAAAACTTCCACTGAACACTCCCGTGGAGGGATAGGATTGGGGCTCAGCATCGTCAAGAAACA
>JAJONK010000022.1 GCA_021323355.1 Deltaproteobacteria bacterium | reverse complement strand
AAACCGCCTGCTTCGAACGGCTGACTTTAGGCATAATGCGAAGGATTCAACCGTTAAATGGTTGGTCATAAATCGGTGATGAATGAATAGACCCGGACTATCCGGCGGCTGCCGAACATCCCGGATACGCTCCTGCAAATTTCCCAAGGTAACGTTCTTCTTGCGCAATCTCACGCCGTTTAGTACCAGGCGCGCTAAGTGCCCCAGCGATCTTGCCTAGAATGTTTGAGAGGTCTCGGGGGCGCTAGATGAGCACGAGGTGGTTGGTTAAACAGCCGGCAACGGCGGCAGTCTCAAGTTGGGCTTCAAAAAGGAACTTGCGGCGGCGAGCTGAATTCGTGGGTGCACAGGATAGATAGCGGGGATGAAGAGTAAGCAAAAAAAAGCCGGAGTCGTCGAGGTCGAACTCGACCAGACTCCGACTGGACTTCATCTAGGTTGGGCTCTAGGCGGAAGCTGCCTTGGCGCTTTTGCGGCGACCGGAACCTGGTTTGGGAGCCGTCCTGCCACGTTTCTTCTTCGCTTTCTTATCTTTCCCGCTGGTGGTTTCGGCCGTTTCGTCAGCGCCGGCAACCAGCTCTATCAGTGATACCGGCGCCGCATCTCCGTGCCGCCTACCGATTTTGATGATTCGAGTGTAACCGCCAGGGCGATTTTGGAATCGGGTGGCGATTGTGTCGAACAGCTTATGGACCACGGTCTTATCCTGAATGATAGCGAGCGCTTGGCGTCTGGCATGCAGGCTTCCCTCCTTGCCGAGCGTTATTACACGGTCCACCCAGCGTCTGAGCTCTTTGGCCTTGGGATCGGTGGTTTGTATCTTCTCTTCACGCAAAAGAGAAGTCACCATGTTGCGCATCATCGCCCAGCGGTGGCTCGAATTGCGGCTGAGCTTTCTTCCGGAATTAAGGTGTCGCATAGTTATGCGGTCTCTTTCTCGTCGGCGCGCCGTCTGCTCTCGATCTCCTCCCGCGGTGGAAAATGGTCGATCTTCATGCCGAGTTCGAGGCCCATTTCGCGCAGAATCTCTTTGATCTCGTTGAGCGACTTGTGACCGAAGTTTTTGGTTTTGAGCATCTCCTGTTCGGACTTCTGCACCAACTCGCCGATGTATTTGATATCAGCGTTCTGTAAACAGTTTTGCGAGCGCACGGAGAATTCGAGCTCGTCCACGCTGCGAAATAGGTTATCGTTCAATGGGATCGACGGGCGGTCATCGCGTCGTTCTTGCTGCGGTTCATCTTGAAAGTTAACAAAAATACTCACCTGATCCTGGAGGATCTTTGCGGCGTATGCCATCGCGTCGTCGGGCTTAACGCTGCCGTCGGTTACTATTTCAAACACGACCCGGTCATAATCGGTGCGTTGCCCGAGGCGAGCATTAGACACCGTAAAATTAACTTTCTGGACCGGCGAAAAAATGGCATCGATAAATACCGTGTCCACCGGCGCGCCCTCTTCTCTATTCCTTTCCGCCGGAACGTAGCCGCGCCCCAGCTTCGCTATCAATTCCATGTCGAGCTTAGCGTCTCTAGAGAGCGTGGCGATTTTTTGCTCTGGGTTGAGAATCTCGACATTGGCAGATCCGGTAATGTCCTTAGCCAACACAGTGGCAGGACCCTTGGCTTCGACTTTCAGCGTATGTTGCTCGCCATCGTTAAGTCGCAACCTGACTTCCTTGAGATTCAAAATGATGTCGGTGACGTCTTCCGTAACTCCGGGAATCGTCGAGAACTCATGAAGAATTCCTTTCATCCGGACCGCGACAATCGAAGCACCCATTAAGGATGATAACAAAATCCGTCGTAGCGAATTACCAATCGTTTGGCCGAAACCGCGCTCAAATGGCTCCGCATAAAACTTCCCATAAGTTGAAGTTAAGGTCTTTTCGTCCACCTCCAACTGCTTTGGTTTAATTAAATCCGTCCAATGCCTATACATAGTAGACATAGTTTCTCCCTACATTCAGAAGCTTACTTCGAATACAATTCGACGATCAGCTTCTCGTTAATCGGCATGGTAATGTCGCTGCGGGTGGGTAGAATCTTGATTCTTCCACTGCAATTGTCTCGGTCTAGTTCCGCCCAATCCGGCACGCCTCGTCGCTGCACGCCTTCCATCGCTGTTAGAATGCGAGCCATCTGACGGCTTTGCTCCTTTACCGATATCACGTCGCCCACTCGAACCTGGTAAGATGGAATATTCAGCCGTTTGCCGTTGACTAAGATATGTCCATGCCGCACCAGCAGCCTTGCTTCCGCTCTGGAACTGGCAAATCCCAAGCGATATGTAACGTTGTCTAAGCGGCGCTCCAAAAAGACCAACAAGGTCTCACCGGTAATACCCTTAATTCGGCTAGCCTGATCAAAGGTTCGGCGAAACTGACTTTCCATGAGACGATAAATGCGCTTGACCTTCTGCTTCTCGCGCAACTGAATACTATACTCGGAAAATTTGGGTCTGCCTTGACCGTGCTCCCCGGGCGGATAGTTGCGTCGTTCGATGGCGCATTTATCGGTGTAACAGCGCTCACCTTTTAGAAATAGCTTGAGGTTCTCGCGCCTGCACAATCGGCAAACAGATTCTGTGTATCTAGCCAATCCTTCCTCCTATTTGTTATCAAACGCGTCTGCGTTTCGGCGGGCGGCAACCATTGTGAGGGATCGGAGTTACGTCCTTGATCAAGCTGATGTTGATGCCAGCCGATTGTAATGCCCGGAGAGCGGACTCGCGTCCCGCTCCAGGACCCCGCACAAAAATTTGAACCGTCCGCAAGCCGTGGTCCATCGCTTTCTTGGCGGCGTTATCCGCGGCTTGTTGCGCGGCGAAGGGAGTGCCTTTGCGCGAACCCTTAAACCCCATGCTTCCGGCGCTCGACCAGGAAATGACATTTCCCTGATAGTCCGTGATTGTGACAATCGTATTGTTGAATGTTGAATGAATGTGAACGACTCCTTCGGAGATGTTCTTGCGGCCCCGCTTCTTGCGCGCCGCGCGATCAGCACCCTTTTGGTCCGCTGGGGTCTCGGCCTTTTTGCTTTGTTTCTCTTCGGCGGTTTCTTCGGATTTCGCCATTGAATACTCCTAAAATTTACTAACCTTTTGACGGAGCGGTTTTCTTTCCCGCGACAGTCTTTCGCGGACCTTTCCTGGTTCGTGCGTTGGTATGGGTTCTCTGACCGTGCACCGGAAGGTTTCTACGGTGTCGATGACCCCGGTAAGAGCCCATTTCAATATGGCGTCTGAGATTGGCCGAAACGTCGCGCCGAAGATCGCCTTCAACTTTGTAATTCTGGTCTATCAACTGACGAATCTTAACCACATCATCATCGGAAAGATCGTCACTTTTTAAATTTAGCGAGACTCCCGCCTGCGTTAATATCTCTCGGGATAAATTGCGCCCGATGCCATAGATATAGGTAAGCGCAACTTCCATCCGTTTGTTCCTTGGGAGATCGACACCCGATAAACGCGCCATAATTAACTCCAATCAAGTCTTTAAAAAACTTAACCTTGCCTCTGTTTATGCTTGCTATTCTCACATAGAACCCGGACAACGCCCTTGCGCCGAATAACTTTACACTTGTTACAAATCTTCTTAACTGAAGCTCTGACCTTCACGATAGCTCCTGTTTCTAACGCTCGCGATAGATGATTCTTCCACGCGCCAAATCATAGGGCGACAATTCGATTTTCACCTTGTCACCAGGAAGAATCTTGATGTAATGCATTCGCATCTTGCCGGATATGTGGGCCAAAACCCTATGCCCGTTTTCCAGCTGTACCCGAAACATGGCATTGGGTAGGGTTTCCAAGACCGTTCCCATCACTTCGATGGCATCTTCTTTTGGCATAAATGATCGACTACCTGCTAATCACCTCAGACTATAGCTGGCTGAGAATATAAGGACCGTCTTTGGTGACGGCGACTGAATGTTCAAAATGGGCCGCCAAGCTACCGTCTTTGGTTACCGCAGTCCAGCCGTCTGCTTTGATTTCCACCTCGGGGCCGCCAATGTTTACCATCGGCTCGATGGCCAATACCATTCCTTCTTTAAACCTCAGTCCGCGGTCAGGTTCACCATAATTTGGCACAGGCGGCTCTTCATGCAGTCGTTTTCCGATGCCGTGCCCAACGAAGGCTCGAACCACTGAATAACCGGCTCCCTCGGCAGTCATTTGGACGGCAGCACCGAGATCGCCCAGTCTCCTGCCTTCATACAATTGATTGATGCCGTCGTACAATGACTTTTCGGTAATCTCCATCAGGCGCTTGGCTTCGTCGCTGACCGTTCCTACACCGACCGTGATCGCAGAGTCGCCGTAGAAGCCGTCGTAAATGACACCGTAGTCGAGCCCAACGATGTCGCCCTCCTTAAGCGTTCGATTGGATGGGATTCCATGAACTATTTCTTCGTTTATCGATGCACACAGGCAACGAGGAAAGACCCGGCCGGCGACAGAATAACCTTTAAAGGCCGGAATCGCGTTTCTTTTAAGGGTCAATTCTTCGGCCACTCTATCTAGATCTAGGGTTGTCACTCCGGGAGCTATCTTTACCTTCAGCTCCTGTAAAACCTCGGCCACGATCAGATTCGCTCTTCTCATGATCTCGATTTCTCGAGGTGACTTGAGCGATATCAACTGGCCGGCCTCCCGAGTGCCTCGACGATTCGCTTCTGAATATCTTCCACTTTCCCAACGCCGTTGATTTCCCGCAACTTACCACGCTCTCGGTAGTAATTAGCTAGGGGCGCAGTCTGGGATTCATAAACCCGTAAGCGAGTGGTGATAGTCTCTTCGCGATCATCATCGCGTTGCTGCAACCCACCGTCACAACGGTCGCAGGTCTCGCCGTTGCTGGGTGGATCAAAATTCACATGGTAGAGGGCGCCGCAGTTTTGGCAATTTCGCCGTCCCGCCAGGCGCTGAACTATAACGTCGTGGGGAACTTGGATAGACAAGACGGCATCCAACGGCAATGCCATTGTCTTCAAGATCTCCTCCAGGCTTTCAGCCTGCGGCAAAGTCCTGGGAAAGCCGTCCAGAACAAAGCCGTTCGCGCAGTCCTTTTGCTTCAGCCTTTCACCGACTAACCTGACTATAACGTCATCGGGCACTAACTCGCCGCGGCTAAGGTAGCTTTCGGCTTCCTTCCCAAGCGGCGTTTTGTCGGCCACAGCTTTTCTTAGGATGTCGCCTGTGGATATTTGACAGGCCTCGAAGCGGTCTCGCAAGAGCTTCCCCTGCGTCCCTTTTCCTGCGCCCGGCGGGCCTAGCAGAACAACACGTACACTGGCCAAGCCTTAGCCCCTTCTTCCCCGCAGTCGGCCCCGCTTCATAAAGCCCTCATAGTTGCGGGTAATCAAGTGGCTCTCCATTTGCGCCACAGTATCAAGCGCCACGCCCACAACGATCAGTAAGGCGGTTCCACCGAAGTAGAACGGCACGTTAAACTGGCTCACCAAGATTGTCGGCAGCAAGGATACGATGCAAAGGTAAATCGCTCCGCTCAGAGTGATGCGAGAAAGTACCCTCTCGATGTAGTCGGCAGTCTTCTGGCCCGGTCGAATTCCCGGAATATAGCCGCCGAATTTCTTCATGTTTTCCGCGACATCGGCCGGATTGAAGACCACCGCAGTGTAGAAGAATGCGAAGAAAATGATCAGTAGCGCGAACACCAAATCGTGCAGCCATTGCCCCGGGCTCAAATAAGTCGCCGCGGTTTGAACCCAGGGATACTGGGCAAACTGCGCCATAGTTGCTGGAAATATAAGAATTGAAGAAGCAAAAATGACCGGGATAACATTGGCCGTGTTCACCTTTAACGGCAGATGCGAGCTCTGGCCACCATACATTTTGCGACCGACAACCCGCTTTGCATACTGAACGGGAATACGTCGCTGTCCGCGTTCAACAAAGATAATTGCACCGACAACGGCGACGATCAAAACCAGCATGAAGAGCGCCACTAAAACGTTCAACTCGCCTTCCCGGATAAACTGGAAGGTTGTGATGATCGCAGATGGAAGACCCGCAACAATCCCGGCAAAAATAATCAGCGATATGCCGTTCCCCACGCCGCGCTCGGTTATTTGCTCCCCCAACCACATAATAAAAGCTGTCCCTGACGCGAGCGTAATAACTGTCATGATGTGAAAACTCACGTCTGCATGCAACACAATCGGCTGACCACCGGGCCCTTGCGTGCCGGCCAAGCCCAGGCTGATCATAGTGCCTTGGATGACGGCAAGGACAATAGTCCCGTAACGGGTGTATTGGGTGATTTTCCGCCGCCCTGCTTCACCCTCTTTTGACAATCGTTCGAGATAAGGAAAAACCACCGTCAAAAGCTGAAGGATAATCGACGCGCTGATGTAGGGCATGATGCCCAAAGAAAAAACCGAAAATTGCTCAAGAGCGCCACCGGAAAAAAGGTTGAACAAGCCGAAGATCGTGCCCTTATACTGTTCAAAGAACGCCGCTAACGCTTGGCGGTCGATTCCCGGCGTCGGCACATGGACGCCAAGCCGGTAGACGGCCAGCATCGCCAGCGTAAACAACAAACGTTTGCGCAACTCTGGTATGCGCGAGGCGTTTTGAAAACCGCTAAGCATGAGACGTTATCAGTTCGGCCTTTCCGCCGGCCGCTTCGATTTTTTCCTTGGCCTTCGCCGAGAAGCTATGCGCCTTGATCGTCAAACTCTTGCTGAGCGCGCCATCGCCGAGGATCTTAATCCGGCGATTCTTCCCATGCACTAGTCCTTTTGCCGACAGTATCTCCGGGTTGATTTCGTTATCCGATGAGAATCTTTCCAACTGATCCAGGTTCACGATGGCAAAATCGATTTTGAAGGGATTATTAAACCCTCGCTTTGGCAGACGTCTTTGTAAGGGCATCTGGCCGCCCTCAAACCCAGGACGGGTTCCACCGCCGGCACGGGCGCGTTGTCCTTTGTGCCCCCGACAAGCGGTTTTTCCATGACCGGAACCGTCGCCACGCCCCACACGTTTTTGTTTTTTTGTCGAGCCGGGAGCCGGCCTTAGATCATCTAGCTTCATTTTAACGGATCTCCGCCAATGTTTTTCCGCGCCTTTCGGCGATTTCTTCTGGCGCTCTTAAATCGCGCAGAGCTTCGACGGTAGCTTTAACCATGTTGTGCGGATTGTTAGAACCGAGGCACTTGGTCAAGACGTTCTGAATTCCGGCAGCCTCAACCACGGCACGAACTCCGCCACCGGCTATGACCCCGGTACCATCGGAAGCTGGTTTCAATATAACGTATCCGGCGCCAAATCTTCCGGTCACCTCAAAGGGGATAGTTCCTGCCATCACTGGAACCCTGATCAGATTTTTTTTTGCTTGTTCCAATCCCTTGCGAATCGCTTCCGGCACCTCGTTGGCCTTACCCATTCCGCAGCCGACCACCGAATGATTGTCGCCAACTACGATCAGGGCGCTGAAGCTGAACCGGCGGCCACCTTTAACTACTTTGGCAACCCGGCTAATGTGAACAACTTTTTCCTTGAGTTCTAATCCATGCGGATCAATGCGTTCCAAAGACACCTCACTACGCAGGCTGCGCTAAAATTCCAAACCACCTTCGCGCGCACCATCAGCAACCGCCTTTACGCGCCCGTGGAAGAGAAACCCATTACGATCGAAGACGACACGGCTAATGTTCTTTTCTTTACAAACTTTTGCCAAATTCAAACCGACTCGCTTTGCGGCTTCCACACCCTTGATGTTCTTGATTTCATCAGCCAGGCCGGAAGAAAGCGTCGAAGCCGATGCTAAGGTAATTCCCTTGGTGTCCGATATCACCTGAACGTAGATGTGCCTACCGCTTTTATAGACGCAGACACGAGGGCGAGCATCGGTCCCCAAAACCTTTTTCCGGACGCGTTGTTGTCGCCGTATGCGCGCAATATTTTTTTGCTTGGTTGCCATCCTCTAACCTCAGAAACTATTTGCCAGCCGAACCCACAGCCTTGCCAGCCTTACGCTTGATAACCTCTTCGCGATACTTAATCCCTTTGCCCTTGTAAGGCTCAGGCGCTCGCAAGCTTCTGATCTTTGCCGCAGTTTCTCCCACCAACTGTCGATCAGCACCGGTTAAGGTGATGATAACCTGCCGTTCGACCGACGCTGTGATGCCTGGCGGCAAGGGAAAAACTACAGGATGAGAGTACCCCAGGGTCATGTGAATCTCTTGGCCTTTAACCTCCGCGCGATAACCGACGCCATTGATATCGAGTATACGGTTAAATCCTTTGCTGACACCTTCGGCCATGTTGGCGATCAATTTTCGGGTAAGACCGTGCAGAGCTCGAAATCTCCGCGCCTCTTCGCCCCGCTCAACATGAACAACAGTCCCATCAACTCTGACCGCGATTCCGTCCGGAATCGCGGCGCTCAGCTTTCCCTTGGGCCCTTCCAGCCGAACTGCATCGCCGTCGACTGCGATTTTAACTCCCGAAGGGACCGTGATAGGTAATTTTCCGATGCGTGACACGTTTACCTCGTACAAGCTACCAAACCGAACATAGAACCTCGCCGCCAACTTTGGCGCGTTGGGCTTCCCGGTCGACTAAAATTCCCTTGGAAGTAGAGAGTATGTTGATACCCAGCCCCTTGCGAATCGGGGTTAACTGCTGGGCGCCAACGTACACCTTCAAGCTTGGGCGACTGACTCGCTTTAATCCTAATATGATCGGCCGATTGTCCCGATCAAACTTCAGTTGAATGATCAGCTCGTCACCCGCGCCTTCGGCAGCTTTGACTTTCTTGTATTCCTTTACGTAACCCTCTTCAACGAAGACCTTTACGATATTTTCCTTGACTCGCGACCACGGCACGGCAACCCTTTGGTGGCGCGCCCTCGAGGCGTTGCGGATTCTCGTCAGCATGTCGGCGATTGGATCGGTCATTCCCATATTGCTCTCCGTCCTACCAGCTGGCCTTGATAAGTCCCGGGATGTGGCCCTTACGAGCGTGGTCTCTGAGACAAAGCCGGCACATGCGAAAGCGTCGGTAAAACGCCCGGGATCGTCCGCAGAGCGGGCAACGATTGTACTCCCGAACTTTGAACTTATTCGGTCTTTCGGCTTTGATTCGCAAACACTTCTTGGCCAATGGAAATCTCCCTAGTTATAGATCAAGTGCCAAACGGCATTCCTAAGTGTTTCAGCAACGCCCGTCCCTCAGGATCGGTCTTTGCTGTGGTGGTTATGGTCACGGTCATTCCCCGGGCCTTTTCAACTTTGTCAGGATTGATTTCGGGAAAAATGATCTGTTCTCGAAGCCCCATGGAATAGTTTCCCCTCCCGTCAAAGGAGCGGTCAGAAACGCCTTTGAAGTCTCGTACTCTGGGCAGAGCTACGTGAATTAACCTGTCCAAGAATTCATACATCCGATCGCGTCGCAATGTCACCATGCAACCGATCGGCACTCCTTCGCGCAGTTTAAAATTAGCTATCGCCTTCTTGGCCCGTGTAATCACCGGCTTCTGGCCTGCGATAGCGGTAATCTCCGCGACCGTTGAGTCCAATGCTTTGATATTTTGCGTCGCCTCACCAAGACCGACGTTGATTGTGATCTTTTCTAACTTCGGCACCTGCATGAAATTCTTGTAGCCGAATTCCGATTTCATCGCCGGCACCACCTGATCGTCGTATTTCTGTTTTAGACGAACCATCCTTGTTACCATCAATCCAACGCCTCGCCGCAGCGTCGGCACACACGAACCTTATTGCCGTCGGTAAGAATTTTTTTTCCGATGCGCACCGGCGCGTTGCATTTATCGCACATGATCATGATGTTGGATGCGGGGATAGAGGCTTCCTTTTCGACGATTCCGCCGGCTTGCTGCGGCCCTCGCGGTTTTGTGTGCCGCTTCACCACATTGATTCTTTCAATGATCACGGCATCCTCTTTCGGATTTACGCGGAGGACTTTGCCAGTCTTGCCCCGCTCCTTGCCGGAAATCACCATGACACTATCGTTTTTGCGAATCTGCACGAACACGTTCTCCCAAACCGTTTAGAGCACCTCAGGCGCGAGTGAAATAATTTTCATAAACTTCTTGGCGCGCAGCTCACGCGCCACAGGACCAAAAATTCGGGTTCCAATCGGCTCCTTCTGATTATCGATGAGCACCGCCGAATTGTTATCGAAACGGATATAGGTTCCGTCGGAGCGCCCAATTTCTTTTGCGGTCCTTACCACGACAGCTTTCATCACTTCGCCCTTTTTCACTTTGGCGTTAGGAATTGCTTCTTTGACTGATACAACAATGATGTCTCCGATCGACGCGTACTTCCGCTTGCTGCCACCCAAAACCTTGATACATTGGACTTTCCGTGCGCCCGAATTATCCGCAACATCCAACACCGTTCTCGTCTGAATCATGAATCGACCTCAACCTACTTGACCTGAACGGACGCCTAGACATCGGCTCCGGTGGACTGCTCACCCGCTGTCGTTTGAGTTCGCTGCAATATCTCACTAACGCGCCAACGTTTGTCACGGCTGAGGGGGCGGCATTCAACGATACGTACCCGATCGCCTACCTGACATTGATTGGTTTCATCGTGCGCTTTTACTCTGCTTCTACGTTTTAGATACTTTCTGTACTTCGGATGCATGACGGTTCGTTCAAGCGATACCACGATGGTCTTTTCCATCCGATCGCTGACAACGGTGCCGGTGCGCTCTTTTCTAAGGCTTCGATTATCCATACTATACCTGCCCGCCTTGAACCGCCTTTTCCTTCAAGATCGTCTCCACCCGAGCCAAGTCACGCTTGGTCTGCCGCAACTTCATCGGGTTCTCCAACCTGCTGGTTGCCCGTTTTAGCTTCAAATGACCGATCTCTTCACGAAGCTCACTTAACTTACGGGCGAGGTCGGCGGAGCTCATGTCGCGTAATTCCTTAGCTTCCATGAACCGCGCCTCTTCTTTCTACGACAACAGTTGGGATGGACAACTTGTGCGCCGCCAGGCGAAACGCCTCGCGCGCGAGGGTAGCCTCCACGCCTTCCATTTCAAACAGAATTCTTCCGGGTTGAACCACCGCCACCCACATTTCCGGGGATCCCTTGCCTTTTCCCATTCGGGTTTCCGCTGGCTTTTTGGTCAAGGGTTTGTCCGGGAAGATCCTGATCCAAACTTTTCCGCCTCTCTTGAGATACCGCGTTAGAGCGACTCGAGCTGCTTCGATTTCTCGCGCGCTCATCCAACCGCGGTCTATCGCCTTCAGTCCGAAATCTCCAAACGCCAGAGTGGAACCTCGGTATGCGGTTCCGCGCCGGCGACCTTTTTGTATTTTTCGGTATTTTACCTTTTTCGGTTCGAGCATCTTACCTGTCTCAGATCATTTTGCATCAGCCGCCCAACATAGCTTTCTGCTGTTCTTCTTCTTCAGTGAGCACCTCACCTCGGAATATCCAAGCCTTCACGCCGATGATGCCGTAGGTCGTGCGCGCCTCGGCAAAACCATAATTGACGTCCGCCCGCAGAGTGTGGAGCGGAACCCGCCCCTCACGGTACCATTCGGTTCGGGCGATTTCCGAACCGCCCAATCGACCTGCGCATTGAATCTTTACACCTTGAGCTCCCATACGCATTGCCCGCGAAACACTTTCTTTCATAGCGCGCCGAAAAGCCACCCGACGCTCCAGCTGCAGGGCGACGTTTTCGGCCACGAGCTGTCCGTCAAGGTCCGGCCGCCTGACTTCATGAATGTTGATGTAGGTTTCGCGATTAGTAAGCTTGGCGATTTCTTCTTTTAGCTTTTCGATCTCAGCGCCCTTTTTACCAATTACGATTCCCGGGCGCGCGGTATGGATATTAATCTTCGCCTTATTAGCGGCTCGTTCGATTTCAATTTTCGAAATGCCGGCATGATACAGTCGGCTTTTTAAAAACTTCTTCACACGGAAATCTTCGTGAAGCAGCTTGGCATAATCGTGGCGTGAGTACCATTTCGAATCCCATGACTCTATGACACCTAAGCGAAACATCTTTGGATGTGTTTTCTGCCCCATGCTATCTCCTCTCACTCACCTCATCCAACACAATGGTGATATGACTCAAGCGCTTACGAATTCGCGTGGCTCTTCCCTGCGCTCGCGGCGTAAATCGCTTCCACATTCCTGCCTCATCGACGTTGGCCTGTTTGACATAGAGTTGATCCACGTCGACGCTCTGCGTGCTTTCAGCGTTAGCGACCGCGGTGCGCAAAGTCTTGGAGACAATAAGGGCGGAGCGCTTCGGTGTGAATTTTAAAATATTCAGCGCCTCTTCAACCCCTTTGCCGCGAATCTGATCGACTACCAACCGAACCTTGCGGGGGGATAGCCTGATAAACTTCGTAATCGCGCGAACTTCCATAACTCAGTTAATAGCCTTTGGTTCCATGCGTGTTGAATTCTCGGCCGCAGATCGTAACCGGCGCTATCTGGCGGCGCCGCCTGGTCTCGGTCCGGCCTGACCCGATTCGGCCTTTTTGTCTCCCGAATGAGCAAAGAAAGTTCGGGTCGGCGAGAACTCGCCAAGTTTATGTCCGACCATGTTTTCGGAAACAAACACCGGAATGAACTTTCGACCGTTGTGCACGCCGATCGTATGACCGACCATCTCCGGTGTCACCGTGGATCGACGGGACCAGGTCCGGATGACTTGCTTCTGACGTGATTCGTTCATGGCCGAAATCTTCTTGGTCAGATGTTCATCGACGAAGGGCCCCTTTTTTATCGAACGCGGCATGTTTATTTCGCCTTTCTTCCCTTGACGATGTACTTATCCGTAGACTGATTTTTCCGAGTCTTGTAGCCTTTGGTCGGCTTCCCCCACGGTGTCATTGGATGATTGCCTTTGGACCGTCCTTCGCCGCCGCCATGCGGATGATCGACGGGATTCTTGGCGATCCCGCGGGTGGTCGATCTAAAACCGAGCCAGCGCATCCGTCCGGCCTTGCCCCAGGAAACATTCTCCTGGTCGGCATTGCCGACCTGACCGATGGTCGCGCGGCACTCAGCCAGAACATTACGGAGTTCACCTGAAGGAAGCTTCAGCAACGCATAGGAACCTTCTTTGGCCATTAACTGAATACCCGAACCGGCGCTTCGGGCTAGCTGACCGCCTTTACCTATTTTAAGTTCAACGTTGTGAACCACAGTACCGACTGGAACAAACTTAAGAGGCAGCGAATTACCCGGCTGAATGTCGACGTTATCATCCCCAGCTATCACGGAATCGCCCACTTTAAGACGTTCAGGCGCTAGGATGTAGCGCCGCTCGCCATCGGCGTAACAAAGTAGCGCGATGTTGGCTGAGCGATTTGGATCATACTCAATCGCTTCAACCTTCGCCGGAACACCTTTCTTGTTACGCTTAAAATCGATAACGCGATAGAGCCGTTTGTGTCCTCCGCCTCGATGATCAGCGGTAATACGTCCATTGTTGTTACGACCACCGCTATGACCCAGAGGCGTTCTCAATGCCTTCTCAGGTCGCTTTTTTGCAACTTCATCAAAGGTCAAACCCGTGCGGAAACGCATCCCGGCCGATGTCGGTCGATAGGTTCTAATCGCCATGATTTATTCTCTCTATGCCGCGCCGAAAAAGTCGATCTTATCGCCTTCGCGTAACGTTACGTATGCCTTCTTCCATTCCGGCCGCCGGCCCGTGCTTTTGCCTACCCGGCGCACCTTTCCCAGATAACGGGCCATGCGCACTTTAACGACTTTGACCTTAAAAAGAGACTCAACCGCCTTTTTAACTTCAACTTTGTTGGCATCAGGGCGCACCTTGAACAACACCTGCTGCACCGTTTCGGCAAGCAGCGAACCTTTCTCCGAAATGACCGGCGCCTTGATGATTTCCTGAGGTCCTCTCATGAAGCCAACCTCTCTTCCAACAGCTTCAATGCGCCCTCCATAAGGATCAGGTGATCGTATCGAAGAAGATCGTAGACGTTCAAACCTTCGACTCGAAGCACTTTGATCTTTGGCAAGTTACGAGCGGCCCGCTCGATCTTCGCATCGGCCTGTGAAACCACCACCAGGGCGCTTTGGACCTTCAATTCCGCAAGAGCATTGGCCATTAACTTGGTCTTAGCTTCCTCAAGCTCAAGCTTATCAAGAACGATGAGCTTTCCTTCTTGATTCTTAAGACTTAACGCCGACAGCAAAGCCTCGCGCCGCGC